>CAYSVE010000035.1:0-18626 GCA_964434365.1 uncultured Anaerolineaceae bacterium
CATCAGCTTCCCACGACAATGGCTGAAATTCACAAATTTCATCGTATGAAAAATCGATCGAGCTGTTGCCCGAACATGAGGTCGGCCACTGCATCAGCCAGGAGAGCTGGCGGTATGCCTGCTGCTCATGGCGCTGTAAATCCGCCGCGTTCAAGCGCAGATTGATAGTTCAGAAATGGTGTCATAGCGTGTACTCCGGAATGGCACAGTTAGCGGAATCGGAATCAGGTCACGCAAACGGTGAGCGGCCATTCCTGGATGACCTGCTAATCATCAATGCTTACCTGTAGGAGTAGCTTTGCTGGTTTGATGATCTGGTGCAACTCATTTCACGCTAATCGAGTGACACTTGGTTGCCCAGATGTTAAACCAAGGCCTAATTGGGCGGCCCATACGCGCTAAAGCCTGGCAAAAGCACATCGTAATAGCCGATCGGCGGTAACAGGACCAATGCAGCGGGGCGCTGGTTGTACATCACACTGGCAAACTCCTGCGTGTACGCCAGGGGAGGCACGCCCTGCGCCTCGGCAATCATCTGGGCCATCTCCACATCATCATCTAAAACAGTTAATAGGTACGCTGGAGAGCCAAATGCTCTTTCGGACCATGTCAACGAGGCAATAATAGCGTAGCGGCGCGCGGTCGCCTCGTCATCGGCGGCAAGGGCCAACCACCCTAACCCAAGGTAACCTTGCGCCCTGAGGGTGTTGTTGGCAACCCGTGCTACGATAGCATAGGCATCAGCCTCACCCGTTGCCAGTGCAACCGCGAGCCACTGTGCAACATGGGTAGGGTCCGAGGGGGCACGCTCGGCGAGGTCCAGCGGCGGCGCCCCTTGCCAGCGAAGATAAGCAATCGAGCGATAGGTATTGTCCTCAGCAAGCCATGTTTCGACCGCCTCTCGGCGGACGGATGTTTCCGTCCAAAAATTAGCAGTTGGCAACGTCGGCAGGCGGTACAGCGCGTTCACATACTGGCGAACTTGCTCATCCATGGGGGCCGCATTGGCGGCCTCAGTAAAGCGGGCGAGGTGCAAACTCGTAAGCGGGGATTCCCAGATGTCGTGTGCCTGTTGGGCGAAAGCAAGCGCTTGCTCATACTCACCCGTATACGCCGCAAGGGCCGCACGGTTGAGCCAGCCCTCATCCCAGTTGGGTTCTAGCGCCAAAGCGTGGTCATACGCACGCATAGCGCCCGCCAATAACACCTGGCGGTCTGCGATGTTGCTTTCCTGGGCAATCGCAGCACGTAACCCAGCAATATTGGCAATCTGTAAATCGTACAAATGCAACCAGGGATCGGTGCGCTCTGCGCGTTGGGCGTACTGTGCTGCCCGCTCTAGGTCAAACGCTGCCTGCGCAACGATGCTCTCTCGATATTGGGACTCGGCCCGCGCAACCCACGATAACCCACCACACCACACGAGTAGCGCAACTAGCGGTAAGGCTACCGTCACCTGCGGGCGGTAGGTCGGCTCGTCGTCTCTGCTCGCAACGATGTACGCCCCCAAGACCGAGAACATGAGCAGGAACGGTTGCCCATCAAGCACGTCAACAAGGCTGTGGACGCTTAACGCCACAAAGGCCGCCATGGCCGCATCTAGGTTTGCCCGCCCGGTAGGACGATCGCCCAACACACGCCGGTTGCGGCGGTAGGCCACTGCTAGCGCGACTGCACCGGCCATTGCCAACGTTGCCCCGGCCAAACCCGTTTCGGCAGCGACGTTAAGATACACATTATGGGCAGAGCCATGCCGCTTTCGTGCGTCCTGCTGCGTCCAATAGTCACGATATGCCCGCCCAAACTGCACTGGCCCCACGCCCAGTACAGGGTTATCCCGGGTAATTTCGGCAGCGCTACGCCACATATCGCGGCGGGCACTATCGCCAGAAGCGCGCTCCACCGAAACCAGAAAGACCCCCAACAATGCAAGAGCAATGGCTCCACCACCTAGGGCGAGCACACGGGGTCGTAGGGCAGTGTGTGGTACCCCGATGTTACGCACCACCAACAAGAAGAGGACCGCGCCGACAACCCCCAGCACCCCACCACGAGACTGGGTGGCAAGCAATACCAGGAAGAACACGAGCGCCATCACACGTAGCAGCCATCGATTCACCGATTGACGAGTGGCGAGCGAACGCGCGAAGGCGAGCACAGCCAACGGGCCGATGAACGCCCCATTGAGCGTACTGAAGTTCAGCGCCACGGCAGGGCGATACCCCGTTGGCGGTAGCCAGAGGCCTGGCCCTAGCACCCCTGCCCAACCGTATGTTGTATTAGGAAACCACCCCAGCCCCCAAAACCAACTAACCAATTCTGCTAAGCTGATGAATGCAACAACAACCCCCAATATCGACAGAATATCCAACAGCGTGTTGCCACCGCCACGCTGTACCCACCCAACGAAAACGTAAAATAACAGCACATGAACGCCCGGGAGCCACAAATATTCCAACGAAACGCGCGGATTCTGCCCAAAGGCAGCCGCCAGTAATGCCACGATGCCAAATCCCAAAAGTGGCAAGTCGAGGGCAGTAGCGGGCAACCCTCGGCCCCCGCGTAGATGGCTCACTGCCCACAAACCCAGCAGTAGGGTTGCTACCAAATAGTGGAATACGCGCAACGGTAAAAAGAAGTAAAAATACGCAGTACCACTGATGAATACCCAGTACGTTGCAGTGAGGCTTAGCATAATTCGAGCAGGGCGTTTGGTCATGGCAGCTACTTTGCGTTGGCGTCAACGGTCAATACCATATTGTGGCCCCTCTCCTTTCACGAATCAAGCACTGAAGGTACACTTGTGATGTATACATGCTTTCTTGTAGCTGTGTGGAGTGTTGGCAATGTGTGGTATGTGCGGCATTTGGTATAACGACCCGCGGCGGCAAGTGCAACCTACCCTGCTGGAACAAATGCCCGAACAAATCGCTCATCGTGGGCCAGACGACACACGCATCAAACAAATCGGCTCCCTTGGTCTTGGGTTTCGGCGGTTAAGCATTATCGATGTCGTCGGCCGTCCTCAGCCAATGAGCCATGCCGATGAGCACATTTGGTTAACCCTCAACGGGGAAATCTACAACCTCCAGGCATTTCGGCGTAGGCTGGGGGGCAACCACACCTCCCGCACGAGTGGCGACCCCAAAACCATCATCCATGCATACGACGCCCGTGGCGCGGACAGCCTACAACACTTCCAGGGTATATATGCCTTCTTGATTTCTGACCGGGCGAAGGACTTGATTTTTAGGGCGGTTGATCGCTTCGGCAAGAAGCCTTTCCACTATTTGCCCGACTACGAGAAACTGATCAACGCCTCGGTGATCAAAAGCATTCTACCCTATCCCGGCCTTGATCTCTCGCTGGACTACGATGCCCTGGATGAGTATCCAACTAACGGCTACGTCTCTGTGCCGAACACCGTTTTCAAGCACATCCGCAAACTACCACCAGGCCACTTTTGACCTCTCGCAGCAAACGAAATGAAGAAAAGGATTTTGCATAGATGTCGTTGCAAATACTGAGTGTGGTCGGCGCGCGTCCACAGTTTATCAAGGCCGCTCCTGTAAGTTTGGCGATCTCAAAATCTGAACACAGCGAGTACATGGTGCATACCGGGCAACACTACGACTTTGAAATGTCCGGTATATTTTTCGAAGAATTGAACCTCCCGCCACCGAAGGTTAACCTGAACATTGGGTCGGGGTCGCATGGTACACAGACAGGAAAAATGCTGATGGCCCTGGAAAGTGTGATTGTTGAGCAAAAACCCGATGTGGTTGTCGTTTATGGGGACACCAACTCAACGATTGCGGCTGCACTAGCGACTGTAAAGTTAGGCATCCCATTAGCGCACGTTGAGGCTGGCCTACGATCTTTCAACCGTGAAATGCCTGAGGAACACAACCGCGTGTTGACCGATCATGCATCGGACATTTTACTGTGCCCTACACCAACAGCCATTGCCAACCTCGAACGAGAGGGGATGACCGATGGCGTTTACCGTGTGGGCGACACGATGAAAGACACCGTTCGTATTTTCGGCGATATAGCGCGTGAAACCTCAACCGTATTAGAAACTCATGGCGTCCTCCCCAAAGAATACATACTAGCAACGGTTCATCGCCCCTACAATACGGACGACGACGCCAATTTAACTAGCATCTTGCGCGCCCTTGAGGCCGCGCCACTGCCCGTCATTTTTCCTGCACACCCTAGGGCAGCCAAGAACATTCAGGCATTGAGGGACACGATCCAACTGGACACAAGTCAAATCCGCATCATTGCGCCCCTTGGCTACATGGATATGCTCAAGCTACTACAGAATGCCACCGTACTGCTGACGGATTCTGGTGGAATGCAAAAGGAAGCGTTCTTTTGTCGTGTACGATGCATAACGCTACGGCCCGAAACAGAATGGGTTGAAACACTAGAAGATGGCTGGAATACCCTTACCGGAGCGGACTTTGGGAAGATTCAGGCGGCGCTGGCGCAAGGCTTTGATGACCAACAACCTCAGGTCAACTTCTTTGGAGACGGTAGGGCGGCCCAACAAATTCTCCAAGTACTAGAGCAGCATCTTGCCAGTTCGTTATAAACATTGAGCTTTGGTCTCCTGCGCAGCCGTCTGCTCGAGCTACGAGTGCCCTACGGCACAGTAAAACCGCTTCGCAGTATACGTTTAATCGGTGTTTACAACATCCTGCAAAACCGTTTCATAGGCCTCGGTCTGTTTCACCGGGTTAAAGTGGGTTTCGGCATAAATGCGGGCGTTTTCACTCATGCGTTGGCGGCGGTCAGGGTCATCTAGCAAGCCGATAATGGCGTTCGCCATTTGAAGCACATTGCTTGGGGGCGTGGCGAAACCAGCCTCACTGTCGCGAATTAAATCAGCGATTAACCCTCTCGCACCCACCAATACCGGGGTCCCACTTGCCAATGCCTCGAACGTCTTTCCCTGAACCGCGCCACGCATGATCCAGCTATCATGGACCATCCAAAATGTACAATAAGACATAGCCCAAACCATCGGTATGCGGTCGCTTGGCTGCCATTCGAGCCAACGTATATGGGTCGGCTCGCCCTGAAGGTACTGCTCCAAAGCATAGTTGTTACCCCCGCCACCAACGAAAAGAAAGTAAACGTCGTCTCGATGACGTAAATGGTGAACCACATTAATCATTGCAGCCAAGTCGATGTGGGTTGCGAAGGTGCCAACGAAAGTCACAATTTTCTTGTTGCTGGGTAGGTTGAGGTGGTTTTTGAGCGGCGAAGGATCAACTTCAGGATGGAATTTATCGGTATCGGCAGCGTTGAAATTAATTTTAAGTTTTGTTACTGGGCCTATGCGTTTTATAATGGCCTCTTCCATCGGTGGCAGCATCGCTATTATCGCGGTAGCATCGCGCTGGGTGACATTGACTAAAGCGGTGTATGCACGATATAGCAGGCTGTGTTCCGACAGTGTGTTGGTTACCAGGAGATACTCTGGCCAGTAGTCTGATACATTAACAACTGTCGGGCAACGCTTGAGTTTCGCAAGGTACCAGCCTGCGAGGGCGGTGAACAGGGGTTGATTTTCCACGAGCATGACATCAGGGCGAGGAAGGGTTGTCCCGCGCAATGCGCACCCCAGCATGAATGAAATCTGGCTTAATAGGCGAACCAACAAGCGCATTTTTGGCCTTACGAAAAGCCAAACTTGCACGACCCGAATACCGTCCCTAAGCTCATCCGTGGTGAACCTTCCCCGGTATGTGCTGGCAATACTCCCAGTGGGGAAGTGCGGCATCGTCGTTAGTATAGTGACCTGATGACCCCTGGCATGCAAACGCTTGGCGAGGCGCGTAAGGCGAACAGCAGCCGCACCTGAGTCTGGTTCGTAGTAGTGTGTGACGAATAGTATGTGCATCGTATTCAGCCATTCATCCTCGCGTGGGTCGCCATCTGCTTTGGGTTGGCACGGCTTCTTGGGGTTAGCTTAACATCGGTGAATAGGACTTCCAATGGACAGGTTTATTGGCTCGATGGCAATAATTAAGGAAGCACGTATAGACAAAGCCGCCGTCAAGGAATATCATGACAACTTCAATTGTGTACGATTGTAGGTGCAATGCGTGATTGTAATCGAACAACGTGTGCGGGTTGCTAGGCGAATTGCGATAAAGGGTCTCAAAAACGTACTATGGCAAATTCGTGCAATTGCTCGAAACCTTCATCTTATCTCGTATATGACCAGTAGCTTGAACAGGGCGAGATACACCCAAACTTGGCTAGGCTCGCTTTGGTGGTTGGTAGACCCACTGATAAAGATGTTGATCTACGTTTTCCTTTTTCAGGTGGTTTTGGGGGGGGTAAGGGCCGATTATCCAGTTTTCCTTTTCGCGGCACTCGTTCCCTGGACCTGGTTTGCATCCAGCATCAACAGCAGTACGACCATAATTTATGGGAATATGTCGTTGATAACACAGGTAAAGTTTCCGACTATCACACTGATAATTGCGAATGTATTGCATAACCTATTCTTTTTCTTTTTTGGTATCTTGCTTCTTGTTCCGCTTGCGCTTATTTTCGGTCTACGAATCGGCCTTCCCATACTCTGGTTACCCTTAGTTATCCTCGTGCAATTTTTTATCACCACCGGGTTCGCTTTTTTATTCGGTGGGACCGGGCTATTTTTCCGAGATTTGCGCGGTATTGTGGGGGGTATTTTGCCGCTCGCTTTTTACCTTTCACCTGGCGTCTACGATGTTAGCCAGGTGCCTGAATCGCTGTTGACCATTTACTACTTAAACCCGTTTTCGACGCTGTTGCCAGCGTATCGAGATGTATTGCTCTATAATACACAGCCGCCTTTATTCGGTTTGTTCATTTGGTTAGCGGTTGGCCTCGTCCTCAACTTGTTTTCTCTGTGGGTATTCTCTCTACAGGAACCCCAATTTAGTCGACACATCTGATCATCTAGGTGAAAGTCAACGCGATGTCCCCAAACCACGAAAATACCAAGCGCTCTTCCAAACCCATTGTATTTATGTTCGTAATGAATACGTTTGTCAATGATTCACGTGTATTGAAAGAGATCGAAAGCTTGGCCGCTGGGGGCTACTATGTAATTCTCTTTGCCTTACGACAGGCCGATGTTCCTAAGTACGAAGAAGCAGAAGGCTACCAAGTTATTAGATTGTGGACTTTTACCCGTAGCATTGCAAAACTGGCTAAGTTCGTAAAGCATGCGATCAATTTACTGCTTGTCGCTCTGCATCGGGCCAGACGACTATTTTCTGCATCCTACGTAGCCCACGAGGCCCAAACCTACGATGGCCTGAGAGCACAACAAAGAGAGCAATCGGCCAAAAGTGCCACCCACAAATCGTACACTCGATCTCGGATTTACATCGTTCTCAACTATCTTGTGATCGCGAGTTTTAACTGGAATGCCCTACTGGCTGCTAGGCGAGCAAAAGCCGATTATTATCACGCGAATGATCTGAACACGGTAGTTGCTGCGCTTCTCGCAAATAAACTGTACGGTGGCAAGGGGGTGGTGTACGACTCGCACGAACTGTACCCTGAAATGAGCCGTCATGGTGACCTTGAGAAACGAATGTTGTATTGGGTTGACCGTGCCTGTGCGCGCCGGGCCAGTGCTGTGATCACAGTGAACGAATCTATCGCGCAGGAATTCCAGACACGCTACAATATCTCGAAGCCATATATTGTCCTCAACAGTCCGCCTCTTTCTCGGCGGCCATCCCTCGAAAACACCAACAGCCGAAATCTGATCCGGTCACAGCTACCGGTTGCCGATGATGCCGCCCTTGTGATTTATCAAGGGGGGTTTTCGCCGAACCGAGGGCTGGAAAACTTACTGCGATCATTTCTTCATCTCGATGATGTTTTTCTTGTTATGATGGGGTGGGGACCTCTGGAAGAAGAATTGCACAAAATTCGCGATGACCTCATGTTGGAACATAAAGTCTACTTCATTCCACCAGTACCTCAGAAAGAACTCTTGCACTACACAGGGGATGCTGACATCGGTGTCATCCCCTACCAAGCAGTGGGTTTAAATAACTTCTACACCACGCCAAACAAGTTATTCGAATATATTCTGGCTGGCATCCCGGTTGCAGCCAGTAACTTCCCGGAACTCAAACGATTTCTGGGGCGTTATGACATCGGTTATACATTCGACCCGAATGACATTGAAAATATAGCATCTGTTATTCGCCAGACTTTAGCTGCAAAAGACAAGCTTAGCCTCAACCTAAACCAGGCAGCAAAAGAACTCTCTTGGGAACAGCAAGAAAAGACCTTGCTTCGGGTTTACGAAGCGGTGGGGAAACAGCAAAATGCACCTTAGTTGCTGGCTTCCCCTTATCAGCAGCACCTAAACACATCGCATTTTGGCAATGGAAAGGCCGCTGCCCATACTTGCTCACTATCCAATGCCCCCCAAATACATTTCGCAGCCCAGTTTATGGGGGTGACATGGACGTGCCTTAGGCGCACCCAGCACCAATGGGGCCAGATCGCGAATGTGTGCTGTTCATCCAGTGTGGGTTAAAATAAAACTTACAAGCTAACGCAACAGGGATGGTACCGAAAAACTATGAAACGCCAGCTGAATTTTGCAATCATTGGGGTGGGTGGTTATGTGGCACCACGGCATCTAAAGGCCATTTACGACACAGGAAACCGCGTTGTTGCGGCGTTGGACCTTAGCGACTCGGTTGGTTTGTTAGACAAATACGACCATGACATTGCGTTCTTCAAGGAAGTGGAGCGGTTTGATCGCCACTTGGAAAAACTTGCCCAGTCCGGTTCGCCCAATAAGGTCGATTACGTGTCAATTTGTTCTCCAAACTACCTGCATGACGCCCACGCACGAATCGCGCTACGCGTTGGTAGCGATGTACTTTGCGAAAAACCGCTTGTCATCAACCCTTGGAACCTAGACCAATTGCAGGAGCTAGAAAGCCGAACAGGCAAAACTATTAATGTAATGCTGCAACTGCGCGTTCACCCGCTTTTGTTATCGCTGCGAGATCGCCTGATGGATGCTACGCCAACCGACAAACACGAGGTCAACCTGACGTACATCACCTCGCGTGGGCGCTGGTATGACTATTCATGGAAAGGTGACCCAAGCAAATCGGGTGGTGTATCTATCAACATTGGCATTCATTTTTTCGACTTGCTTGGCTGGTTGTTCGGCCCTTATCAGCAAGTACGTATGCATTTGTCCGAAACACGGCGCATGTCCGGTTACATCGAGTTTGAACGCGCACGCGTGCGTTGGTTCCTTTCCGTCGATAAACAAGATTTGCCTTTCGAAGTCATCCCAGGTGAGCAGTCTACTTATCGGCTAATCACGGTAGATGGCGACGCGGTGGAGTTCACAGGTGGATTCACAGATCTGCATACGCGGGTTTATGAACGCGTGTTGCGGGGCGAGGGTTTTGGGATTGAGGATATTCGCCAAGCCACACAGCTAACCTACGAGATTCGAACGGCAGAAACCCAACCCATCGATGAATACGCTCATGAAATGTTGAGGGCGTAACGATGCAGCCCATTCCTTTGCTGGATTTAAAAGCACAGTACGAAACCATCCGCGAGGAGGTAGCGCACGCTGTCGAATCGGTGCTGGCGTCGCAGTATTTTATCCTCGGGCCAGAGGTGAAGGCCTTGGAGGCAGAAATTGCAGACTATGTTGGGGCATCACACGGTGTGGGTGTCTCCAGTGGGACGGATGCGTTGCTGCTGGCGTTGATGATCCTGGAGCTAGAGCCAGGTGACGAGGTCATTACAAGCGCATACTCATTCTTTGCCACAGCGGGGTCGCCTGCCAGGCTTGGTCTTAAGCCCGTGTTCGTAGATATTGACCCAACTACCTACAACTTGGATGTTGCGGCGGTTGAGGCGGCCATCACAGAGCGTACACGTGTTATTATTCCGGTCCATCTCTATGGCCTAATGGCCGAGATGGATGCGCTGATGGCCATTGCAGAACAACACCAACTCATCGTGATCGAGGATGCCGCACAGGCGATTGGGGCACGGCGCAATAACCAGCGCGCTGGGAGTGTCGGGCATATGGCCACCTTCAGTTTCTTTCCGTCGAAAAACCTTGGTGGAATTGGCGACGGTGGTATGGTGACAACACAAGATGCAACACTCGCGGAGCGTCTGCGGCTGTATCGTAACCATGGTTACCAGCCCAAATATTACAATAAGGTTGTCGGTGGTAATTTTCGGCTGGATGCCATTCAGGCAGCGGTTTTGCGCGTCAAGCTACGGTATCTTGATAAATGGACAGAGGCACGTCGCCGCAACGCTGCCACATATCGGCGTCTCTTTTCCGCGTTTGGGTTAGCTCTGGTCGATGATGATGTCTCATGTTTGGCGGCAGGTTGCAAAGCAGAAGCCTGTGCCCTTAAACCGCAGGTTGGGGTTGTCCTGCCGAAAGATGAACCCGACCATTATCATATCTACAACCAGTTTGTAATAAGAACCGCCAACCGGGATGCGCTCCAGGGCTTTCTGCAAGAGCTTGGAATTGGTACCGCTATTTACTACCCCGTGCCACTACACTTGCAAGCATGTTTTGAAGACCTCGGGTATGAGGAAGGGCAGTTGGTTGTAAGTGAGTGTGCTGCCTTAAGAACCTTGGCTTTGCCGATCTACCCAGAGCTGACCGAAACCCAACTTGAAACTGTTGTAAAAGCTGTGGCTGCCTTCTTTCATAAGGAGGGTAATGGGGCGTTGTCAGGGTGATCCAAACATGTGAGGCCTCCCTCCTGGGTTGCTTTGTAGCGCCAACCGGAGGTTGGGCATATGTAGTATTCGGCTTCATTTTGCTGGAGCCGGGCACCATGACGCCCCATCCAGCCGACTTGACGGGCCGGAACACCCACCAAAAGCGCATAATCTGGCACATCCTGCGTGACGACTGCCCCCGCCCCAATGAATGCATGGCGACCGATGGTATGACCACACACAATGGTGCTATTGGCCCCCAGGGTAGCCCCAAAACGCACGCGTGTTTTGTCATAGGCACCGTGCCTGCTAAGGCCCGCTCGTGGATTTGAAACATTCGTGAAAACACAGGACGGGCCACAAAACACATCATCTTCAAGGGTGACACCACTATAAACCGAAACATTGTTCTGTATTCTTACACGGTCTCCGATCTTCACCCCGCCAGCCACAAACACATTTTGCCCCAATACACACCCCGCCCCAATCTCAGCATTCTTCATCACGTGGCAGTAATGCCATATTTTGGTGTCTTTTCCAATGGTTGTGGGGTGGTCTATGGTGCTGGTGGGATGAACAAAGTAATTCGATTCCTGCACGATGTTGCCTCGTTTCGGTGGATAGAAAAGGGGATTTGACTTTCTACAGCACAACCTCAATTACTAATCAGGGTAAAAGTTCCGTATAGTAGTTTAGTAGACGATCAATATATGCCGATGCGCCAAATCGTGCAATCGTAGATTGGCGTATATTGCCTGGGTTAAAGTTGGCATAGTTGAGATGCATATGCTGCATTGCCCCCGATAACTCGTCGGCGTTGTCTACCTCAACGAGCAAACCCGTATCCGATGTTACAAAACCGTCTGGCCCACCAGAGCGAGTGGCGATTACCGGTTTTCCACTTGACATGCCCTCAATAAGGGTGACGCCAAAGGTTTCGATATCACTCGCAGAAATAATCACATGACTTTCGTGGATGACGTCGCGTGTGTCCTTTCGGCTAAGTTGCCCCGTAAAATGAACCTGTTCAGAGACCCCTAGCTCGATTGCCCTATCCTCGAGCGATTGGCGCAACGGGCCATCACCAACAATCTGCAAAGCCACATCAGGGATCACATCGGCCAGTGTGGCCAATGCGCACAACACGAGATCGAAGCGTTTAAGAGGAATAAGTGCCCCTATACTTGCGAAGCGGAATGGTGATGAGGGTAGTGGCGGTGCTAGGCTAAACAAATCCGTGTCGACAATATTTCCAATAATTTCCACTGGCTTTCCATAAGCTTGGAGCGCTGCCGCTAAGCCGGCACCCACCGCTAACACAGCACCCGCCTTGGCAATCGTCTGTCGAGCTGTGTGGTGCTGTCCTGGGAGGATAATGCGTCCATTCAGGAAACTGGAGGAATGCTCGGTAAGGATAAAGGGTATGTTGTGTCGTTGCCGAAGCCAACTCGCCAAGTATCCCATATAAAAGGTATTGTGGGCGTGGATGACATCTGGGCGCCCATATCGCGCGGTATACGCATGGTATGCTTTGCTCCCGGCGATAACAATGGATTGTTGGTGTATAGTGGGAAAAATGCGTGGCACCATTCCCCAGTTCATCCGTACAATCGGGACATGCGCTGCTTCGATAGTGTACCAGGGTGGGAGCGTTCGCTTGGCGACGATTTGGTTTCGTGTTTCTATCCATCGCGGCCCGGCAATCACACCAACGCGATGCTGCCTGGCATAGAGCGCTCTAACTTGATCGCGTATGAACGAACCAACGTATGGGCGCGCTTCCGAGGGGTAATATGATGCTAACACAAGAATGTGCAATAGCCTACTCCAACCTTGTTGCCCTGCTGAATGAGGCAAGAACCTCCTGCCTACAAAACCGGCGAAAGAAAAGAATAGTTGACCAAAACTGTAGTGCTAGTGCACGCACTTGGGCTGCCAACAGTCTGTAGATACCCTGACCCATTGTGATAAATGGCGTGAAATTCGCTACGAGGTCGCACCACAGGAAAGCATGACGAGACGTTTTTGCCCTCACCCTAAATCCTGCTCCCCAAGGAGAGGGACTTGCTCACGTTGTTTTGTGGCACTACCCACCACGATAAGTGTATCATTTTATCCAGAATCACGGGGAATAATCAACGTTGATGCTACAATGATAGCCTAAAACACGTCGGCATCACGTTCATCCTTGCTAAAGTAAGCAACGCTTGGGTACTGTTTCACCCGCATGGGCAACGTATTGCTCCAACGACCAGTGGACCCTTATATCGTCAGCAGGAGGTTGAAAAAAATGGGTACTCACAAACGTGTGTTAATGATTGTCTACGGTTTCATTCCCGACGATCCACGGGTCATCACCGAAGCGCGCACCCTGAGCCAGCTAGGTTATTCCATCACGGCGATCGGAGTCGGCTTCCCCAATAGTTGTAGCGGTGATTATTCGCGTGATGGTATACAGATTTTGGTTACTCCGGTCGTGAGCAGGATTTCAGGTATCCCACTCGGGCTCGTCAATCTCATTCGTGGGAAAATCCCAGAACAGCCGACCCCTGCGCCTAAGATACCTGCCAGTAACCCTATTTCTCTCACATTCTACTTTTTGTGGGTGATGCGCCTGGCCATGCAAATGCCCCTAAGTATTGTTCACGCCCACGAGCACCAGTCGATGCCTGTTGGTTGGCTATTGGCAAAACTCAAACAAGTTCCTTGGATTTACGATGCGCACGAACACGTACCGGGTAATCGTAGCCAATATCAGACATTGAAAGCAAGAGGGGCTATTCGTGTGGAGTCCTTTTTGTTGCGTCACGCCGATGCAGTGATCACCGTTGGGTCACGCCTCAAGCAAAGCTTGGAACAGCGCGGTGCCAAAAATGTCGTCCTGATAGGGAACTGGAAAAAGCTAGAATCATTCGCTGTCACGCCAGAAAAACTCGCTCTGTTGCGCCAGCGTTACAACCTAAGTCGGTTTACATTGACGGTTGTATACTTTGGTGTCCTCAGCGAAGAACGCCAGATCGACACCCTCATCGACGCAATCCGCACCCTACCGGATATTGGTCTGTTGATCGCGGGGAGGGGGGAACTGCGAGACGATGTAACCCGGGCAGCACAATCACACCCACAAATAATCTGGCTAGATTGGCTGCCATATGATGATGTTGCCGCGTATACAATGCTGGGAGACGTCATCTACTACTGTCTCAAGGAAGTGTCCGACAATGTGCAGTATTCAACACCGAATAAGCTTTTCGATGCGTTTGCAGCAGGCAAGGCAATGATCGCTAGCCGTGGTATCGGTGAGATTGGTGAAGTGCTAGAGACCGAGGAAGCTGCCTTGCTACTCGATGAAGTCACGCCCGACAACGTCAAAGCTGCCCTCGAAAGCCTACGCGATGATGCACACTTGCTAAACACATTGCAAAATAATGCAATTGCCGCCAGTGAAAAATACAACTGGGACGTAGCAGAGCAACGCCTACATCATCTCTACCTCGAGATGATGTCGTAGTGGGTTGGGGCGTGTGTGATATAAAGATGTGGCTGACGTGTATCGTTGTTGCATCCTACGATTCTGGTTTTGTATCGAGCGCCATATCCGCTTCGTAGATTTCTATGCCTGTCTCGGTATCCCCATAGAACTTGATCTGTCCAGAATGAATGTAAATAACTTTGCTGCAATTCGACCGAATGAAGTCCATAGAATGGCTGACAATAATCTGTGTATTTGCTCGCCCGCGAAGTTCACTCAAGCGTTGTACGGCTCGGTCTTTGAAACCGATGTCCCCCACACTTAGAACTTCGTCAAGCAAGACAATATCGGCTTTGACACTAGTGGCGATTGAAAAGCCAAGCCGGCTGATCATACCATTGCTGTAGTATTTGACAGGCTGATCAATATAATCCTCGATTTCCGCAAAAGCGACCATTTCCTCAAGTTTGTTGTCGATTTCCCTTTTAGTCATACCAAGGATAAGGCCATTTAGGTAGATGTTGGTTCGCCCTGAAAGCTCCAGGTTAAACCCTGCACCGATTCCCAGTACAACGCCGACAGTACCATTTACCACAATTTCCCCCGCGTGAGGAATGAGAATACCCGCAATCATTCGTAGCAACGTCGTTTTGCCACTCCCATTCCGCCCCAGGATTCCAACGACTTCCCCCCGTGGAAGAGAAAAATTTAGATTAACAAAAAAGTCTTGGTACCTCTTTGGGGCACTTCCAGCCCCCAAAAAATACCGAACACGGCGTGCAAGCCAACCTTTGGCACTCCAAATCCGTTGATGGCTGAGTTCATAGCGCAGGCTTACGCCTTTAAACTGTACGGCGATGTCCGTTGGGCTATGGGCGTAGCTTGGGTTAGCAAACGGTAACGGGGTAGCCATATCGAATGTTTCGAGAACCGATAGGTTGTCAATATCCATACGAATTCGGTGCGCATTGGCAGGTACTGTATGCCTAACCTTCGCGTTGGGGCAAGGCGCAATGGTTAGGGGCAACTCTCGCTTCCGAGATAGCTCAATTTCTACTTCATCACCCTTATGCCGAACAGTAGGCGTGTGTTTGGTTGCAAGGTGCCACCTAGCAACTTCGGCCATCGTCGCACGCCATACGCCATCAAGCGATAGTTCTGACAATAATTGGACGAAGCTTGGACGGTGAATGTCAGGGTGGTTGAGCAGACTGACATAATACCCCTCTGCTAAGTGCTTTTGTATAGATTGATATACCTGCTGCCGGTCGTGCGTTTGCTCAGGTTGAGCGCCCCATTCAAAGCTGTGGTGGGCCGGAATACAGATAAGATCGCTGGCCCGGGGGAACCCTTTAGCAAATTGTATGTGCGCAAAGGGGAGACTGTCGTAACTGGTTCCTAACATTTCGGCGTAGTCGTGTTTGTTCGCCAGGGCTGCTTGAATTTGATGGTAGCCCAGGTAACCCGCACTGTTATCGCCTCCATGGGCGGTCATCCCATGCGCTTTGCTGGTTGTATGCAGCAGCCACCCCTTAATCTCACGCTCAAATGCCGCATCGGTGGGCTCCAACGGGCAAATATGCGGCTCCACCTCATGCCCGTCATTGGCAATTTCGCGAATCTGCCGGTTATTGACATGGCGCAACAGATAAAACCAGGATGACTTAAACCCATATTTCCGATAAAACTCAAGTAATGCTGCGACGCTTTCGTCTGTAATGGAGCGGTCATAGTCGTGCCGGATCGTAAAGCATGCGTGGTAGCCGGCTGGCCAGGCTTGTACAACAGGGCACAGCACCCCAGGGGGGCGTATTGCCTCGATTAAGGCGATGAGGGCGTTTTCGATCGGTGTCCCACTGTCGAATTGAGTGATTTGTTCATATCCGTGGCTCAGGGGTGGAGTGGTGTGCCGACGCGACAACACATCAAACAACCCAAACCCAAATATCACCCGTTTTTCCCGACGAAACGCAATAGGAATGTCTCCATCAGGATGCTGAAGTATCCAGATAGGCTGCCAGTCCGTGCCGACGGCTAATTCGAAGACGTCTATGGATGGATAGCGCCATTTCTCTGGGAGCTTTGCTGCAAATGTCAGGCGTTTATGTTGCGGCAGGCTTCGATCTGATACGATAATTTGTGGAATCGACAAGGCAAATTGTGTTGCTGCTTCCTCTGCGAGGATGATTTGCAGCCTGTCAAGCGAAAACGTTCGCTTAACTTCAACCCCCAATTCACTCAACGTTTGTTCATGCATTGGGGATTCAACAAGAAGGGGGCGTGCGTGTGCATCCGCAGGCAGTGGTGTTTCTCGGGCGAGGAAGATGTGGTCAGGTGCTTCATCGAGGGCCGTGGCGGTTTCTATGCCGATAAACCCGTGCTTCCGTAGGACAATCTCGAAAGCAGCCGTCCAGAAATACCGCCCTTGGTTATTCTGGATAGTATGGATCGTTTGCGAATCAGGGATCAGGTGAATCATTTACTCCGCCGGGCGCTTTGCTACAACAATTAGGTAGGATGAAAACCAATCTTTCCAGGCCATCGCCTTACTACGGGTGCCTCTCGGTTTGGTGTGCGCAATCTCCTCAAACCCGATTTTAGCCATATGACGTTGGAACTCCAAAGGAGACCGCATACGAACGTCCATATAGCCAGAACGCCGATTCGTTACTTTAACGACCCGATCGGCCAGCCGTCGGGGTAAAAACTGGATAAGGGGTAAACCTGTAAACTGTTCCTTGGGGTACCACCGATTGGGATAATACACGACAACGGCCCCGCCCGGTTTGAGGACACGATAGAAAGAACTTAAGGCAGCATGAAAATCTTGGTCCTCTGTGAAGTACAAGATAGCATTGTTACACAAGACAAAGTCGAAAGATGATTCATCAAGGTTGATGTTCCGCATATCGCCTTGTTGAAAGCTGATGGTCCCCTGCAACTCTGGCAGATCTCTCACAATACTCTTGGCCGATTCAAGAAAGCCATCATTGAGGTCAAGCCCGATGCCTTTCTCTATATTTTGGGTGAGGGCAATATAAATGAGCATTGTGCCGAACCCCGTGCCGGCATCCAACATGCTCAGCCCAGATAGTGATTCGATGCCTGCATGGTTCATAAGAGCATTTTTCACAAAGCCAAAACGTTCGGCTACGTAAGTCGTATTTGTCTGCACTGAGCTTGCAAACCAGGGGGCGTTGGTATCGTACGCTCTATCTTCATGATAACTTCGCAACGCATCATGAATCTTTTCATAGAGTTCTTCGAAGGTAGGCATTGGTTGCGCTTTCGTCGATAAGTTCTTCAAACACCTTCAGATGTTAGCCCACGCAAGCGTTTATTCAAATGCTGGATAAGCTCACGCGGTGTGACAACCCACACGTCGGAGTCTGATGCCAGATAACCCAGATAGTCCTCATAACACTTGCCCCAGCTCCCATATCTTGGGTCATCTTTGCTCGCGCTATCGCTGTGCCAATCAAGAACACCGATGCCATTAACTGCTCGAATTCGCTCAGTTCTGGCAATAAGGCATTGAAGGGCCGTAGCGTCCATTTCGTTATCTGCATTGGCGAGGTGCGCATCCATGCCAAAAACGGGCAGTTGCCAAACGCGAAGGGCGCGTTCTTCAGGGTGGTACCACGGAAGATATGGATGGGCGATACTGCGACGGAACGCCATCATATCGTTGAAGGCGATTGAGCTGTCATATTGCAGGCCGCTCTGTTCGTGCATTAAGAGTGTGCCCTCCGAGTTCATACCCAGATGCCAGTAGTGATGCCGGTTGCCGATGGGCAATCGACCCGATGCCCAAAACACACGCCAGATTTGTTTGCGAAACGCCGCCGTGTTGGTATAGGCATAATAGCTAGCATGGAGTCCGATCTCAAAACGGTTGAGCCACGCGGCCCGTAGGAAAACGCGTCGTAGAATCCGCTGGTGGATATAATACCCAACATCATACTTACTCGCATGGGGTTCATACTTTGAAACTGGGCTAAAGAATAAAACGGAGTAAAAGCCATGCTCTTTCTCCATAGACAATACGTCACACAAGCGCTTCAAGTCTGCTACACCTGCTTGGTTTTGAACGAAGGAACGCAAAAACAGGAGGACCTTCCTAAGGAAGCTACGCTGTTGTATTTTGGGGGAGTGTAGGCGTGGGCCGAATAACTGCTTCAACTCCTGCTGAAGTTCGGTAACGAGGGCATGCCTTTGCCGGGTAAGGGTGTTATTCAAGCGATCAACATCGTGCGATAGCACAATAGCGTATGTTTTTTTACGAGGGAGTAGCCCATTGGCACGGAAATCGGTATGTGCTTCGATACTGCTTTTAAGCACTTGAATGTAGATGTCGACCAGTGGTAAACCGCCGATGTCATTCTTCCCC
>CAYSVE010000036.1:0-18108 GCA_964434365.1 uncultured Anaerolineaceae bacterium
AGCCAGGGCCACCCATGTAGTTTTCGAAGATGCGCACGCGGTGTGTGTCTTCTTGGTCCCAGTTTATGGTGACGGTCTCGCCGGGGTTCACGGTCGAGGGGTCGGCCTGGAAGATGTTTACCCGATATGGTGGCGTCGGTAGGTTCGGTGGTGTTTGCGGGGTGGGTGGTGGTACCTGCGTCGAAGTGGGGCCATCGATGATTTGCAGCGTCACGAAGGCCTCGTCGTAAACCACATCATCCTCGAAAACGTCGACGACCCGTAGCCGAATTACCGCGTTGTTGCCTTCTGGAACGACGGGCACGATTCGGCCACCGCCCTGTGACGAAACCCATTCGATTGCACGTGGCATCTCGACATTCACAGTATCACCGTTGGCAAGCACTTGCTCGAAGACGAGGTTGCTGCTCGGCACTCGGTTGATAACCTCCCAGAGCACCTGAATGTTGGTTTGTTGGTTTTGCAAGGCCTCGCGGTTCACCGTGGCAACGGTCATCAGGCTAAAGCGTTGGATGGTTGGTTCCAGCGCGCTTGTGGTGTAGTTAAACCGAATCGTGCGGCTCGCGACCATCGTTCGCGACGCATCGATTACGGCGAGTCGCAAGGTGGGCGGTTCATCGAAGTTCCACGTCGGGTAAATGTTTGTGCGTAGCGTCCCCGTCGCGCCGATGTTGTTCGCGATGGTGCTAAAGTTGTCCACGGCGAAAGCCTGCAACTCGACCGTGTCGGTCGGGCGTATGCCTGCCACACGCCAGTAGACGGTCGTCAGGGCGGTGTTGGCTTCGAGGTCGTCGATGTCGACATCGGTACGGCTGGCCGTAAACGAAATGATCTCCGGCTCCGGTCCCTGAGCGTAGCTCGGTAGCGCAAACATGAGCAACACAACTAGCATGACCAATTTTCGCATGATGTTCTCTCCCTGTGTATCTGGTCATATAGTCGTATTTTGCGGCGATAGGGTTGCATTGTCGCCCCACGCTTGGCCTACGATGAGCGCCGATTGAAGCGAGCCGAGGCGGCCACTATAATGAGCAGGTGACAACGAAATCGAGAACAGCGATGATAAGCGAGAAAACAATCGAGACGCTCGAGTTGAACAAGATTCTTGAGCGAATCGCGAAATTTGCGTCATTTAGCGCCGGTGCCGAGATGATCCGCGACTTGCGACCGACGACCGATATGGACGAGGCGTCGACGTGGCAACGTGAGGTGACCGAAGCCCGCGAAATCCTGGAAAAGCACAGCAATGTCAACCTCGGTGGCGCGCGTGATGTGCGCGATGTCGCCATTGCCGCGACGCGCGGTGTCGTCATCGAGCCACATGTCTTGCTCGATATTCGTATGACACTGCGTCGTGCGAGTACCCTGCTGCGCACCCTGGGCCGGATGAAGCATCAGTATCCGTTGCTGGTGGATGTCGTGACGGAAATCGAGGAGTGCAACGACCTGCAAGATGCCATCATGGCGGCCATCGACGATGATGGAGCCGTCCGCGATAGCGCCAGCCCACGCCTTGCCATCATTCGCCGCGACCTGAAAAGCGCCTTCGACAAGCTGCAAGGCCGCCTCAACCGCATTATCAACAGTGGCGATTACGCCAAGTTCCTGCAGGAGAGCATCATCACGATGCGCAACGGGCGCTACGTCGTCCCGGTGAAGGCGGACTTCAAGGGGCGTGTGAAGGGCATCCTGCACGACACGTCATCGAGCGGCGCGACGATTTTCATCGAGCCAGAGGCGACCGTCGAACTCAATAATCAGTGGCGCGAACTCCAACTCGAAGAGGAAAAAGAGATTCGCCGCATCCTCGCTGCGCTGACGGAACAGGTGGGCCAACACAGCGAGGAAATCGTGCGCACGGTGGAGGTGCTCGGCTATTTGGATATGGTGCTCGCCAAAGCGCAGTACGCCGAAGAACTGAGTGCAGTCGAGCCGGTGATGATGCCCTTCAAGCCGGAGGGGGAGCACCCCGGCAGCACGGTCTACTTCGAGCAGGCCCGCCACCCGCTGATACCCGGTAAGGTCGTGCCCATCGATGTCGATTTCGGCGCGGATACGTGGGCATTGGTTGTCACCGGGCCGAACACGGGCGGCAAAACCGTCGCCCTGAAGACGGTCGGCCTGCTCGCGCTGATGATCCAATGTGGGATGCTTCTGCCCGTCAACGAGGCGAAGCTGAGCGTCTTCGAGGCGATTTTCGCAGACATCGGCGACGAACAGAGCATCGAGCAGTCACTCAGTACGTTCTCGTCGCACATGACGAACACCATCGGCATCCTCGACAAGTGCGATAACCGCTCACTCGTGCTGCTCGATGAGGTCGGCGCAGGCACCGACCCGGCGGAGGGGTCCGCCTTGGCGCGGGCCATCGTGAATTACCTCATCGATCGGCGGGCGACGACCATCGTCACCACGCACCACCCGGAACTGAAGACGTATGCGGTCGAAACAACGGGGGTGCGCAATGCCAGTGTGGAGTTCGACCTGGAAACGCTGGCACCGACCTATCGCCTGATTATCGGCTTACCGGGGCGTAGCAACGCCCTCGCCATCGCCACGCGCCTCGGCCTACAGCCAGAAATCATCGATGATGCCCGCGATATGGTCGCGAGTGCCGACCTCGACGCAGACAAGCTGCTGGACGAAATCCACCGCAGCCGCGAGGAGGCGCGGCGGCAGCAGGCCACTATCGACGCGACGCTGGAGGACATCGAAACGCAGCGTAACGAACTGCGCGAACGGTTGGACAATATCGACGATGAGCGGCGCGATATTCTCGTAGAGGCACGGCGTAAAGCCGAAAACGAAATCGGTGAGTTGCAGCGCGAGATTCGGCGGTTGCGCGGTGATATGAAGGCCGCTGCGATGCCGCTCGAAAACCTGCGCGCGATCCAGGAAACGGCGGACCGCCTCGCAGAGTACATGCGCGACCCGGTGGAGGAGGCACCGAAGCGCGAGCGTGAACCACAGCCTGCTGGCTGGGCACCGGGCCTCGGCGATACCGTTTTTGTGGATACGCTCAAGACGACCGGCACCGTCATCGAAATCGATGATACTGAGGCAATGGTGCAGGTCGGCACGTTGCGCGTTCGTGCAGCGTTGGACGAACTGCGCTCGCCCAACCGGCTCGATAAAAAGACGGCAGAACGCGAGGAGAGTCGGCGGCGACGCACGACCAACTACGAGGACACTACGCCCAAAGCGCAATCACCCGGCTTGGAACTCGACCTGCGCGGCCAGCGTGTCGACGATGCGTTGCGCCGCCTCGATGAGTACATCGATAACGCGTACCTCGCCGGGCTGCCGTTTGCACGCATCATCCATGGCAAGGGCACGGGCGCACTGCGGAAGGCCGTCCGCGATGTGGTGAACGATCACTCGTTGGTGAGCAAAGTCACCGAAGCGCGGCCCAACGAGGGCGGCAGCGGTGTGACGATCATCCACATGGTGCCGTTGGCCTAACGCCAATATCTCCATCCCTCCCGGTGACCCGCACAGGTGGGTTGCCGGGGTTTCACAAATCCTTGACACAGTAAAAATGTTGCAGTCTTTATCATTCGGTCTACCTTGTGCTCCTATGATTGTGAGAAAATGATGGGCCGTCATACTGTACGGTCATTATCCCTGGTGATTTAACCGAGTTTTTGGAGGGAAACCCCGAATGAAAGCCGTCGCAATACTTCCTGCTGCGGGCAAGGGCAGCCGCCTGAACCCCTACCAGTCCCCGAAAGAGTTGATTCCGGTGTGCATCGATGAGGTCGGTACCCAGCGTATTGTCGGCCCTAAGCCGGTGATCACCTTTGCGCTAACGCAGGTCTTCGATGCCGGGATCGACAAGGCCTTTACCGTCGTTAGCCCGAATAAATTCCCGATCATCAACCAGGTGGGCGATGGTCGTGACTTCGGTGTGAATGTGAGCTATGCGGTGCAGCTTGTGCCCGAAGGCATGTGCGAGGCGATCGACCTGATCTATCCGTGGATCGACGGCACCGAGACCCTCACGTGCCTCATCATGCCCGACACGATCATCCGCCCGGCCCACGCCCTGAAGGACACGATGGCTCACCTCGCCAACAGCGATGCTGACATCGTGCTGGGGGTGTTCATAACCGAAACGCCGGAGTTGTTCGGCCCGGTGCGCCTCGCCGAAGACGGCAAGACAGTCACAGAAATTCAAGACAAGCCGGAAAAAACCGACCTGCGCACCACCTGGGGCATCGCCACCTGGAAGCCCTCCTTCGCGTCGTTCATTCACGAGTCCATCATCAACAAAACCGCGACGAAGGAAATCCCCCTCGGCGATATTATGCGCGCCGCAATGGACCAGGGCATGACGATCGAAGGGGTACTGTTCGACCAACCCGATGCGCTCTACCTCGATATCGGCACACCTTCTGGCCTCGCCAAAGCGTGGGAAATGTTCTCGGTAGTCAACGAGAACGACGCGGTGTAAGCGTCATGAAGATCGTTTACCTCATCGTCGCGCATAACCGGTTCGACCAGCTTGCTCGGCTAGTCCACCGGATTCAGGCCGAAAACGTTCATATTCTCATTCACATCGATGCCAAAGTGTCGAAAGACCAGTTCGGTAGCCTGAACGACTTGCTGTCGACCTACAAAAACATCACCTACATGGAGCGGCTCAGCCTGGTGTGGGGGGGCTTCGGGTTGGCCGAGGTACCCCTCAACGCGATGCACTACATCGTGGACAATGACATTCCGTGCGATGTGTTTTATCCACTCTCCGGCCAGGATTATCCGATCAAACCGCACGCAGAAATCGTGAGCACACTGGCGCAGTTCCAGGGAAAGCAGTTGGTGGAGTACTTCGAGGTGCCACACTCGGGCTGGGGCCGTGAAAAAGGGAAAGATCGTTACGAGCGCTTCCATGTGTGGATTCGCGGGCAGCGGTTCGCCTACCCACCCTACGAATATACCAAGAAGCACGAACTCGCCTACCGCCTGTTGCCTAAAATTCGACGTCGCGTACCCGGCAACCTGGAGATGTATGGCGGTAGCGGGTGGATGGTGCTCTCGCGTAATGGGGTGGAGTACCTGAGTCGCTACTTCCGCACGACGCAAGGCGAGCGCTTGCTAGAGTTCTTCAAGCGGACGTTTGCCGCCGAGGAGATGATGTACCAGACGGTGCTCGTCAACAGTGAGAAGATGAAGCCTACGCTGGTAAACGACAACTACAAATACATCGACTTCCCGGTGGGCGATGCCCGCCCGCGTACCCTTACGATGGCCGATACCGAAATCCTCGCTAACGCCCACCAGCTTTTCGCGCGGAAGTTCGCCGCCGAAATCGATGCGGACATCCTCGACTACATCGATGAGCACTTGCTGCACATCTCCGCAGATACCAGGCAGAACAGCTAGCGACAACCAAAATAGGCGTGCGCATCGTCGTGCGCACGCCTGAAATGCAGTTCGAAATTTTTTAAGGAAAGTCGATGAACTCCGGCGGGATGTGTTCCGCGAGGTAGTGTTCATCCTCGGGGTGGTAGAAGACCGTGCCCGCTTCGGCGGCGTCCGCCGCGCGAATGACCAGGATCACCGGGCGGCCCCGGCGCGCCGCGACCGTCGTCGCGCGCGATTCCGTCGTGGAGAGGTGGACGTACTGCCGAGACATGGCCTTCAGCCCATCGGTGCGGATGAGGCCCAACGCGCCTTGCGTCGTGCCGTGGAAGAGCACATCGGGCGGGGTGGCAGGCGGGTACGTTACGGCGGCTACCCTACTATGGCCATAACGCGCGCGAATGCGCATCCCCTTCAGTTCGAAGCGCAGTTTGCCGTCGCTGCCAGGGTGGGTCGCTACGGTGATGAGGTCGTCGTAGGTGTAGGCGCCGTTGTAGCGGTTGTCGACGACTTCGAATACTGCGCCCACATCGGCGAAGCCTTCGGCGTCTAGTTGAATGCCGAACTTATCGGCCCGGTGCCGCAACACCATCGATAGAAATTTGGAGAGTTTTGTGTTCATAATTCAACCCTACTCAAAACTGAGCCGGGTGTCTATCGTTGGCGGGTAACACTAACAGCATTTACACAGGAAAACGAACCGTGCGTCTGATGATTTTCGTTCTGCTATTGTTGATGCCCGCGCTAACCCATGCGCAGGATGAATCGACACCGCCCGCCCAACCGCCGGAACCCGAAGTGGAGGTGTTGCGTGTAAACGTGCTCGATAGCTTCCCACACGATGTCGATGCGTTTACGCAGGGGCTTGTATTCGCCGAAGATGGGCTTTTCTATGAGAGTACCGGCTTGTATGGCGAAAGTGACCTGCGGCAAGTGGAACCCGAGACCGGTGAAGTGCTGGAAATTGTCGATGTGCCGGATGCGTTTTTTGCGGAAGGGCTGGCACTTGTCGATGACCGCCTCATCCAAATTACGTGGCGCGAGAACACGGCCTTCGTCTACGACTTCGAGACTTTCGAGATTGTCGATGAATTCAGCTACGATACCGAGGGCTGGGGCCTGTGCTACGACGGGGAGTTCCTGTATATGAGCGACGGCACCCCCAACCTATACGTCCGTGACCCTGAGACGTTCGAACTGATCCAAACGCTGCCGATCGTTTTCCAGGGGCGGTTGGTCACCAATACGAACGAACTCGAATGTGCGGGCGACGAACTTTGGGCGAATATCTGGACGACGGACATCATCGTGCGCATCGACAAGCTCACAGGTTTTGTAACGGCGGTTGTCGATGCGCAGGGTCTCCTCACGCCTGAGGAATACGCCGACCTGTCATCGGGGGCCGTGCTGAACGGGATCGCATATAACCCGGAGAGCGAGACATTTTACATCACGGGTAAGCTGTGGCCGCGTATGTTCGAAGTTACCTTCGAGCCATTCGACCCACAGGCCGAAGCGGAAACTCAGGAGTAGTCGCCCCAATCACGCGGGAGCGTCCACGGTTTTTCGGTCGTATTCCAGGTGACGACATCAGCAGGGTCGAACATGTCGTCGATCACTTCGCGCCGGGTGAGCATCTCCGGCTCGATGGCGATCGTGTGTTCGTCGTCGGTGGGCCGATACTTGTACTTCCACACATGGAAGCAGTCGCTAACGGTGGCGCGCGCCGGGCCGAAATCGAGGGGGGCGCAGGTAGCAAGCAGCGGTTTTGGCTTATGCTTGCGCTTCATGATAATCTTGATTTTGCGGCGCGCATGGATCGCTTCGACAAACGCGTCATAATATTTGTGCATCGGAGGCATACCCCTTGAACGACGATCTCGACATCGATATTTACGAAGAATTGGCCGAACTTTTCCAGCAAACGGCGGAAGCCCATCATCAGGCGTACATCGCAACCGACGGGGCCGACCCCGACTGGCCGCTGTGGTACGCCGACTACCTACACGAAAAGCTCGGTCAGAAGCTCAACGCCGGGTTCACGCGTAGCGAACTCGTGTACCTGCTGGTGATGGTTGACCGCGACCTCGCCGCCGACGCACCCGGCGCGAACTGGCCCACCTATTACTCGAATTTCTTCATAGAGCGATACTTGTAGCGCCCACCGACGTTGTAGGGGCGCAGGCGAAGGGCAACCGAGCCTCGCCCAACGCGCCCCTACCAAATCCACAACTAACCTAATCGATTATCGCCCGGGGCGACCTGTACCACCGCCGACCACGGCTGATAGTGTGTGTGAATGTCCTCACGGTTGATGACGTTTCCGTCCATGTCGAGCACCAGGCGGGTCACCGTGACATCGGCCCCCTCAGCCGCCCAGTCCACTTGCAGGCTTTGGCCGGGCTGTAAAGCCGCGTTCGGCTCGTAGATGGTTTGCAGCGCGGGTGTGGTATTCCGCACGATCTGGTTCTCTTTGACGACCTGCCTGCCGGGGTTCGTGCTGTAAAAGCGAAACGCGACCGCATCCCGTTCTGGGAAGTCCTCAGTTTCGATGAGCAGGTGATAGTCTGTATCATTCATAAAGCGGAAGTCTGCCGTGGGGGTGTAGATGGCCGCATCCATGCCAACGCCCTCGTTGCCGAGCTCGTAGTAGCCCACGCGGTAGCCATGCGAGTGTCGCTCGATGATAGGGAAGCCCGCATAAAACGCCGCCCGGAATGCGGTCGTGCTCACCTGGCACACGCCCCCGCCGATGCCCTTCACGGTGCGCCCACCGAAGATGATCGCGCCTTCGACGAAGCCGTTTTCCTCGCTGATGTCGCCCACCCACTGGTTAAACGAAAACTCTTCGCCGGGGCCGATGATCACGCCGTTGAACAGCGTCGCGCCGCGCGCGATGTTCGTGCGGCGGGCGGCGGTGCTACCGCTGTACAACGTCGTCGATTCACTCACGAGGCCGGTGATGCCGAGTTCGGCGGCGGTGATGTCGTTGTGGTAGCGCGGCTTTGTGAAGTCGAACGCGATGGGGACCACGCGGTTCTCCGCGCTGAAGATCGCCGCTTCCAGCCGAACGAGCGTTTCCTCGACGTTGATTTCGCGGCCATCCTGTGCCGGTACCAGTGTCTCCAGTTCGCCGAGGTCGTCGTTGTAGACGAAGCGGCCATCTTTCGCGGGCACGATGAGGCCCGGCGCGAGGCTGTGCAAAAAGTCCTCGAAGGCGCGAACATCCGCCGTGACGTCGTGCGTGAGGTTGCCGTCAGCGTCGGTCGCCCGTTCGATGTCCAGCACAGCCTCGATTTGCGCCACGGACACAGTCCATGGGCCGAGTTGTTGCCCCTCTGCGCTCATCGCGAACAGGCTCACTGGCCCGCTGAGCGCCGTGCGAATATAGGCGGCAGTCGCTTCGACGTCTTCGGCAGGCGCTGATACAGCCTCAACTGTGAGCGGAACCTCACCACCGGGTTCGAGTGCGATCAGCTTTTCTTCGAGGGCTACCAGCGTCGCCGAAACATCGAGGGCGCGGCCCTCGCGGGCGGAAGCGGTTTGCACCCCGGCCCCATCGAGCATGAGGGCGGCCTCCTGCGGTCGTTGGTCGATTTCTGATGCGATGCTGTAGAGATGCACCAGCGCCACCGATTGGTCATAGCGCACGACTGGCGGTATATCGAGGCCACCGAGCCAGATGAGTGCCCGCTGAGAGAGGTCTGCGGCGGTACCGAGGCCCCGGCCTGCGCCGAAGGCCGTTTGCGCGGTTGCTTCGGCGTCCAGCGTCACCCCGAGTTCAGCAGCCGTGAACTGCCAGAAGTCGTTTTCGTGGCGAAAGGTGAATACCGTTTCATCGGTGTAGTCGAAGGCGGCGCTAAGCGCATCGGTCGCCTCGACAGGTGTCAAACCGCCGAGCGGTACGCCGTAGCTACTCACACCGGGGACGATGCGATGTGTATAGGCAATTTGGTAAGCAAACAGCAGGGAAAGTAACGTCATACCGAGCAGTAGCCCACCCATCACCAGCAGGAGGGGCAGGCGCAGGAACCAGGGATTGAACCCCGGACGTTGTTCTTGTGGCAAGGTTGTCATCGGAACCCTGAGAGAATCTCGAACGTTCCGCCGCATTCTAGCACGGGAGCTTACGGGTTGGCAGGCGTGTTATCCGATGCAACCTCAAGGTCGTAAGCCGGGAAGCTGATGTTGTTGGGTAGGTTGTCCAGTGCCGCCCCAGTGAGTTCGTGCTCATCCACGGCGACGTATGCGAGCACCTCTGGCAACATGGCGCGCAGGCGATTCGCCTGATTCATCGGCACGCTGATGTTGTACGCTACAACCGATGCAGGGTCTAGCACGGTCGCGATGAGCATCGTGACGGTGCCATCGCCGCTGTTGAGGGTGTAGTAGGCGGCGTCGTAGCCATCCCACTCGAAGGCCTGCGGCTGATTCACAGCGGCAGTGCCCACATAGGCCGGGCGACGCACGACCTGCTGCAACATGGCCTGCGCGACGTTGCCGCGCCCGCTCAGGTCGAAGTCGTCGAGGTCTGGCAGGAAGACATACACCAGCATGCCGTCGATGTTGCCACCATCGGCAACCGATGTGGCGTATTCCGACAAAATCACGCCGAAGTCGGTTGTCAGGGCCTCCCAGCCCAGCGGTGCATGAATCGTCACATTGGCATCACCCACCTGTGCCTGCACAACGCTTGTATCGTCACGATGCACGATTTGCACAGCGGTGTCGTTGTCAGCTTGTTCTGTGGAGAGCGTCAGTTCGAGCGGTTGGGTACCGCAAGAAACTAATACGACCGCACACAGTAGATACCACAATTTGTACATTACACTAAACCAGTTAACGTTACTTAGATCACGAACAACAGTACAATTTATGATGACGTTGGGCTTTTGTCCTCATCATAACATAACCAGCAGGGCCGTTACAGCAGGACTCAACAGACACTCATCGCCTCAATACACTCTTTAATAACCACCGTAACTCGTCGATTTTGAGTATGACGGCTAAACCCAGGTACACGCTACCGCAGAGTGCCGCACCGGCGATGACCCATACGACCTCTCGCAAAGTGCCCTGTACCCCCGTGATGAACGGTGCCAACCACAGCCCGAATGCCCCCATCACCACTGCGGCGAGGGTGGTTTTGCCCACGGTTTGTAACAGGCTTTGTTCGCCCAAACCGCCCAATCGCCGATAGAGCAGGTAGGCGGCGACACTGGCGTGGATGAGGTGTTTCACGCTGTCTGCGATCATCAAACTGAAGAGGCCATACGTGGGCACGAGGACGACCGCTACCACCATATAGATGCCTAAACTCAGTAAGCCGATAAGCGCTGGTGTGAGGGTATCCTGCCGGGCATAAAAGGCGTACACCAGCAGCAAATCGAGCGTGGCGAAGGGTAACCCCACCAGGTATAGCCGCAGCGCGAGTGCGGTAATAAGGGTATCGCCCAGCATAAACGCGCCCCGCTCGAAGATGAGGCCGATGATGGGCTGCGCGAGCACGAACAGGCCCACCGTCGCAGGGATAATGAGCGCGATGGCAAGGCGCAACCCTAACCCCAATGTGTCCTTGAAGGGTTGCACGCCGTCGGCGTCGGTAGCCTGCTGGCTGAGTGTGGGCAAAATCGCGATGCTGATCGCCGTCGCGACAAGCCCGTGCGGAAACTGAATCAACGTCGTGGCCCAGTTCATGTAGCTTACGCTGCCGACGCCTGTACCGCTGGCAAGGTTGTAGCTGAACACCCGAATCACGAGCGTGTCGATCATTAAGGACACCATCACCGGGGCGTATAAAAGCGCAATCTGGATCATGCCCGGGTGCCACCAACCCCACGTCCAACGCAGACGCGCGCCACGCAAACCGGGCAGTTGCAGCGCGAACTGTGCAATCGCGCCTGTTAGCCAACCGACTGCTGCTGCCGTAATGCCGATGCGCGGCGCGAGCAACAACGTCACACACACGATGGCCGCGTTGAACACTGCGCCAGCGAGGGCGGGCCACAAAAAATCGTGCAGGGCGTACAATGTACCGCTTAGCACCGCAAACAGGCTCAAGAAGATGAGCGCGGGGGCCGTCAGGCGTAGCAGGTTCGTTGCAAGGGCGAGCACCTCCGGCGAGGCGCCATCGCCAACGAGTTGGACCGCTACCGGCGCAAAAAGCTCCAACAGCAATACAAGCGCGATCACGCAGATGCTAGCGAAAGTCACCAATACCGAAACCAGTGGCCAGAAGGCACGCTCGCGGTCTTCGGCAGCGGCGGCACTCAGTACTGGCACAAGCGCGCTGTTCACGTGCCCGCCGATGAGCAGGTCGTAAAACGCCTTCGGGACGATAACAGCGAAGTTGAAGGCATCCATCATGCCACTGGCCCCGAACAGGCGCGCAAACACGATTTCGCGCGCAAGGCCGAGCACCCGGCTGGCGATGTTGCCACCGGCAACGACACCGGTAGCCCGCGCGACGCCTCGGTTGGTCTCCTCCTGGGCAGCGACGTGTTCAGCGTCAGCCGCAGCCAGGATGTCTGTTTTTTGGGTCAAGGTAAGGCTCTCACACGGTCGATGAGGGCGGTGGTACTGTGGTTCGGCAAGTAGTCGATGAGGGCGACATACCCACCGTAGGCTTCGACGGTGGAGCGCTCTGGCAGGGGTTTATGAGCGTAGTCCCCACCTTTGACGTACACCTCGGGTTGTAGCGTGGCGACAACTTCGGCAGCGGTATCGCCCGTAAAAACGAACGCCGCAGTCACGGGGGCCAGCGCCGCGAGCAGGCGTGCGCGCTCGGTGGCAGGCACCAACGGTCGACCTGGCCCCTTCAGGCGGGTGGTGCTGGCGTCGTCGTTGACGGCAACGAATAGGGCGTCACCCAGGGCACGTGCTTTTTCGAGATAATCCAGGTGGCCCACATGCAGCAGGTCGAAGTGGCCGTTGGTGAGCACAAGCGAGCGCCCACGCCAGCGTTCGCGGTGTTGTTGTGCGGTTGTGTAATCGATCAATTCGCCCACGATGCCCTCCCCTTGGACAAAGTAGCGGCAATAGTAGCAGGAGGAACAGGCTTTCGCAAACGGGCAAGGCGCAGTAGACTTGGGCGATCATTAACACAGAATGCGTAACCTATGCCAAAAACCGTCATCATTATGCCAACCTACAACGAGGCAGAGAACCTGCCCAAAATCGCGCGGGAAATCCTGGCGTTGCCGATCGATGATTTGCATATTTTGGTAGTAGATGACAATTCGCCAGATGGAACGGGCCAGCTCGCCGAAGACCTTGCTGTCGAATATGCGGGGCGGGTTGGCGTTTTGCACCGCCAGGAAAAGCAGGGGCTTGGGCCAGCCTATATGGCCGGTTTCAAGCGTGCGCTGGACGAAGGGGCCGACTATCTCGTGCAGATGGACACCGACTTCAGCCACCAGCCAAAGTACTTGCTTCAGTTCGTCGATGCGGCCCAAAACCCTGATGTCGACATCGTGATCGGTAGCCGCTATGTGCCGGGTGGGGGTGTCGACGAAAACTGGAGCTTGTTCCGCAAAGCCCTGAGCTACTGGGCGAATATCGTTTACGTCAAGTTGTGGCTGAACATGCCCGTGCGCGATGCGACCGGCGGCTTCCGGCTGTGGAAGCGCGAAACCATCGTCGGTATCGACCTGGAGCGTGTGCGGTCGAATGGATACGTCTTCCAGGTAGAAACGGCGTACATCGCGCACCGGTTGGGCTACCGGTTTACCGAAATTCCCATCTACTTTCCCGATCGCTCGCAGGGCACTTCGAAGATGACCTTCCGCATTCAGCGCGAGGCGGCCCTGCGCGTGATCCAGGTGATGATACGGCATCGGGGGCTGTCGCCGACCCAGCGCCGTACCCAGGCCTACACTAGCTGAAGTTCGTTACCACGCCACGCACACCTTCGATGCCTTCCACCGCAGCAACAACCGCTGCTTCGTCGGCGGGCTGCTTGCCCGAGAGGATGATGGTGCCGTAGCGAGCATTGGCATACACGCCCAGCGGGGTAGCCTGCCCCGCTTGCCGTTGCAGCAATTCGTCGTCGTAGAGCGCACTCGCCCCCACAGACGTTACCCCGTCGATGGCCTCGATGCGCTCCAGCAAATTCTTCTTCGATTGCGGTGTGCGCAGGTGGCCGGTCAGCGTGACGGCACCCGCCTCGACAGCAGTATCGACGCGATGCCGATCATGCGAGAGGGGTGGGTAGCCCAAAAAGGCCCGCTCTACATCCTCGTGGATGTCTATATCGGGGCGGGTCGTTTCCACGATGCTTTGTTCAGACATGATAAAAATGATCCCCACATAGATTGTTTATGTAGCTCGTACCGCCTAGAATAACTTTAATCAATCGTTTAGTCGAGAGAATGGTGTATGCGCGTTGGCCTGGTGTGGCTACTACTGGGGATGTTGACGACAACAACCTACGAGGGGTCCCTTGGCCCCTTCAACCCCACAAATCGCTACGACATCCCCCTGGCAGCGGGTGAGGAGGTGCTTATCGTGGCCGAAGCCGAGGACGGCAACCTCGATCCGCTGTTGACGTTGTACGACGCTGCCGACAATGTCCTGCTCATCAACGACGATTACGGCGAAGACAACTACGACGCGGGCATTTCGTTCACAGCGTCCGAGGCGGGGGTTTACGTCGTCGAGGTTGGGCGGCCCGACTTGTCGGTTGGGGCGTACCGTTTGCACGTCTACCGGGGCGACGACATATACGACCTGCCGCGCATGGCCCTCAGCGGCGACATCGAAATCTACGATACGCCTCACTTCCGCATTCACTACACCCAAAGCGGTAGCGATGCCGCCGAACTGCCTTTTGTGAAGTCGGTTGCGGATACGATGGAGCGGTTATGGGTTTTTCAGGTCGAGCAATTGGGGTGGCCTGCCCCCCCGAGCGATGGGTCGCTGGGCGGCGATGGTCGCTACGATGTGTACCTGCGCGACCTGCTCGACGCCGATGGGTTTGGGCTTAGCGGGTACATCTCCCCACGGACGATCGTCGGTGATAACCCGAATACGCCGATACAAGAGCAGAATTCCACGACGAGCTTTATGGTGCTCGACAACGACTACATCGAAGTGAGTCAACGCGCGACCTCCCCCCGCGAAGCGATGGTCTCGACAGCTTCACACGAGTTCCACCACTCGATCCAAAGTGGGTATGATGGCCTGGAGCCGCATCTGTGGTACTGGGAAGCCACCGCGACGTGGATGGAGCTGCAAACCCTACCGAAAACGGGCGATGCGCTGATCCGTGCCGATAGCAACTTCGAGTACCCCGAAATTTGCTTCGGGGGCGAGTTGTACCCCGGCGATGTGTACCTTGTGTACGGGGAGTGGTTGTTTATTCAGTCCCTGGTCGATGCTCACGGCGAGGGCATCATCTACGAGTTGTGGGACGATGTCGCCCAATACGACGGCTTCGATGCGCTCGAACAAACCCTCGCCCGCTACGACGAGACCATCCTCGACGCCTTGCAGCGTTACCGCATCCGAAACCTCATCCGCGACTACGGGCAGTCGCCGTTCTTCAGTGCCACGGTGTGGTTGGAAGGAACCATCGACGAGGTGGGTGAATGGCCCGCCGCTGCCGATGGGGTGCAGGAACTCGGCGCGAACTACTACGAATTCTCGCCACAACCCGGTATTTACGACGTTCGCTTGAACCGGCAAAACCTGGCGCTGTGGTATGTGGGCATGCGCGACGGCAAGGCCGATGCCTTTGCCTTAGAGCGGGGGGGCACGGTCGACACACGGCCCTACGATGTAGGGTACCTCATCGCGTTCAATACCGATTACCGAAATAACCTCGACATTTGTAGCTTCCAGGATTACACGGTCAACGTAACTGCGAGCGAACTTACCGCGCCCACCCCGACCCTCGCCGAGATGGACGCAGCGAACTTCATTCGGTTGCGCTAGCGACGCGCTTGCTTAGCCTCGGTAGCCGTTGGTCGCCGCTTGCATGAGCTTGTGCAGGCGGCTGGCCATCGATGCCGGGTCCGGGTGGATACCATCCTGTAGCAGGGCCGTCTCGAAAATCTGCTGCACGACATCGTTGATCATCGCCTCATCGGCACCGGCCTGCACCATCCCATTGAGGTTGTGCAGCAGCGGGTGGCGTGGGTTCAGTTCGAGTGTTTTCACCGGTAGGTCGGAGTCCCGCTCGAACAGGCGGTTCACGCGGAACATGTGGTTGTTCCCCTCAGCGCCGACGAGGCGCGCCGGGCTACTCACGAGGGTGGTACTGGTTTTAACACCCGTTACGCTATCGCCAAGTACGCTTTCGAAGCGCTTGATGATCGTCTGGAAGGTGTCTTCTGGCAAAGCGTCTTCGGTGTCTTCGGCCTCGTCCTCGCTCAGTTCGCCGATTTCGCTAAGGTCGAGGTCGGCTTCGTCGACGCTGCGCAGCTTGTGCTCGTTGTACTCGGTCAGGCCCATCAACATGATGGGGTCTACCTGTTGGGTGAAGTACAACACCGGGATGCCCCGCGCCGTAAAGGGTTCGAGGTGTGGGCTGGCCGCCGCGCTATGATAGTCGTCGGCAACGATGTAGTAGATGTCCTTTTGCCCGTCGGCCATGTGCTGCACATAGTCCGCGAGGGCATAGTAGTCCTCTTTGCCGTCGGCGAAGCTCGTCTGGAAGTACAGCAGGTCGACGAGGTCGTCCTTCGATGCCGGCTCGATGGCAAGGCCTTGCTTCAGCATGTGCCCGAACTTGTGGAAAATATCGAGGTAAGCGGGGGTATCTTTCTTCGCTAGTCGCTTCAGTTCCGAGAGCACTTTGTTCGTCAGCGTCTTCTTGAGCGTGGCCATCACGCGGGTGGCCTGCACACTCTCTCGGCTGACGGAGAGCGGCAGGTCTTCGCTATCGACGACGCCCTGCACAAACTGGTTCAGATACTCCGGCAGCAGGTCTTTGTTGTACTCCTGGATGAGTACCTTACGGGCGTACAGCTTGAGGCCCGGCTCCTTGCGTGGGCTAAACATCGGGCGCTCTGCGCTGCCCTGTATATACAGCAGCGCATAAAACTGAATCGGCACGTCGGCCTTCATGTGGATGCGCATCGAGGGCGGTTCGAAGTCCAGCGTCATCTGCTGGTAGAAGTTGTTGTAGTCTTCGTCTTCGAGTTCGCCCTTGTCCTTACGCCAGATAGCCGTTTGGCTGTTCGCGGGTTCCTCGTCGTCGCCGATGTAGATCGGGAACGAGACGTAATCGGAGTGGCGCGTGACGATGTTCTTCAGCTTCCACGTTTGCGTAAACTCGGCCTTCGCGTCTTCCTTCAGCGTGATGATGATGTCGGTGCCGCGCTCCTCGCGTTCGGCTTCCTCGATGGTGTACTCGTTACCCCCGTCGCTTTCCCACGCCCAAGCCTGGCCGTCGAGGTGATGCGAGCGCGACACCACGCGGACTTTGTCGGCAACCATGAAGACGCTGTAGAAGCCCACACCAAACTGCCCGATGACATCGTGCACCGCCGCACCGTCTGGTTTATCCTTCATTGCCTGGATGAACGCCTTCGCGCCACTGCGTGCGATGACGCCGATGTTGTTCATCAGGTCGTCGCGCGTCATGCCGATACCGCTGTCGCTGATGGTCAGCGTCCCGGCTTCCTCATCGGGTTTAATCTCGATCGCGAGTTCGGCGTCCGGGTCGAGCACATCGTGGTTGGTCAACTGCTCGAACTGAACGCGATTGAGCGCGTCCGACGCGTTGGAAACCAACTCCCGCAGGAAGATTTCCTGCTCGGTGTACAGAGAGTGGACAAGAATGTCGAGCAGCTGTTGAATCTCTGCCTGGAAGGTATACGTTTCGGTCATGCCATCCTCCCGAAATGGTCGAATCTTTCGAATATGTTCGCGTTTATAACACGGGCGTGTAAGAAAAAAATTTGCGTTCTGCCTCAAGTTCGTGGTGGGTTAATCATTCTCCTCACGCCCATCGCGCAGATGTTTGTACGTCGCCTGGATCATCAGGGCATCGGCGGTGTGGAATGGCTCCGGTGCTTCGACCCCAACGGTGCCGCTGAGGCCGTACTCAACGAACACATCCAGCAGGGTACGATAGTCCTGCTCGGCTTCGTTGAGCGGGATATGCGCTTTTTCGCCTTTGTCCGTGTAGATGATACCGCTCATATGGAAGTGAACGCACTGCAAGGCTTCATCGCCGAGGTGGCTACGATAGGTATCCAGCGCGCGTTCGAACGCCTCGCGGGTGTTGAACTGCTCGCCCGCGCTTCGTGCGAACAGGTGCGCCCAATCGACACAGGGGTAGACGCCGGGTACGTCTTCGCTCAGCCGCAGCGTTTCTTCCAGCGTGCCGAACATCGCGCCCTTACCCATTGTTTCTGGGCGTAAGCGCACATCGACGCCCTCGCCCTGCAATCTCTGCGATAGGTGTTGCAGTTGGTCGCGCACACGCCGATACACGTCCTCTGGCGGCATTTTGTGGTAGCTGCCGGGGTGGAAGACAATATCGCGCGCGCCGCACTTAAAGCCCGCACGGGCGGCTGCCAGCAGCCGCTGGTCGCTCTTCTCCATTTTTTCGTCGGTCTGGCTGTTCAGGTTGATGAAGTACGGCGCGTGTACACTCAGCGAGATACCGTGTTCCTCGGCTGTTGCTTTGATCTCCGCGCAGGTTTCATCGCTCACGCGCACGCTGCGCGTCCATGCGATTTCCAGATGATGAAGACCCAGCAGTTTCGTGTGGGCGATGGCTGCTGGGGTGCCGCTGTC
>CAYSVE010000037.1:0-17687 GCA_964434365.1 uncultured Anaerolineaceae bacterium
AACGATTGGCTCCGTGATCGCATACGGCTCGCAAGATTTCCTGTTCAAGAACACGCCCTTCGAAGTCGACTACCCGCGCAGTATGTTCTTCTATGTGACGGTGTTTAGCGCGGTCTTGTGCGTGCTGGGTCGCGAACTCGTGCGGAGCTTGCGTACACGTTTGCGCGAGTTGTCGGTCGATTTGGATAATTTGCTCGTGGTCGGCGGGGGTAGCGTCGCCTACGATATTGCGCTGCGCATCAAACAGAGCAAGTACCTGGGGTACAACATCGTCGGTATCGTAACCAAACACGGCGAACAGTCCGATGCTTTGCCTGGGGTCGATGTCGTGGGGACGTATGCCGACCTCCCAATCGTTATCGACCAACTTGCCATCGAGCAGGTGATTATCGCGGTGCCCGACGCCAAGCGCGTCGAAATGGTGGAACTCATCAGCGCGTGCCAGCGCGGCCACGTGGATATCAAGATTTACCCGGACGTACTCGCTTACATGGCGGGCGACCTCAATGTCGATGACCTGGGCGGTACGCCGCTTATTACCGTCCGCGATATTGCCCTCCGCGGATGGAAGCTCAGCCTGAAGCGGGGCATGGATTTTGTGGGTGCGCTATTCGGTCTCATTTTCCTCTCCCCCGTGATGCTACTCATCGCACTGTTGATACGGTTGGAGAGCGACGGGCCGATTTTCTACACCCAGGAGCGCATGGGCCTGGACGGGCGGCGCTTCGAGATGATCAAGTTCCGCTCGATGCGCATCGATGCGGAGAATGTCGGCCCCGGCTGGACCGTGCCCGACGACCCACGTGTGACGCGCATCGGCAACTTCTTGCGCAGCACCAACTTCGATGAACTGCCGCAGCTTATCAACGTGTTCGTCGGCCAGATGAGCCTCGTTGGGCCACGGCCTGAGCGCCCGGTATACGTCCAGCAATTCCGCGAGCACATTCCACGTTATATGGAACGGCATCGCGAAAAGGCTGGGATGACCGGTTGGGCACAGGTGAACGGGCTACGAGGGGATACGTCCATCACCGACCGCACGGCCTACGACCTGTGGTATGTTGAAAACTGGTCGCTGTGGCTCGATATCAAAATCATCCTGCGGACAATTAATCAGACGATCACACGTTCCTCGCCCAATGCCTACTGATAAAGACAATCTGCGTGCGCTAACCGAGGCGATGCACGTCTTCGTCGAGAGCAAAGGCTGGTATCGGTCAGATTCCAAAAAACCGCAGACACCGCGTAACATTGCCGTGTCGCTGGTGCTCGAAGCCAGCGAGGTGCTAGAGCTATATCAGTGGAGTGACGACCCACCGAACCCTGATGATCTCTCGGGCGAACTGGCCGATGTGTTCTTATACCTGATGCAATTGGCGAGCCTCAGTGGCGTCGACCTGGGGCAAGCGACTTTAGATAAACTCGCCATCAACCGTGACCGCACATGGGATGACGACTGACAAAACCGAAGGGGGATGTTTTTTCCATGCGAATGACCGCACTTTTTAGCCAAACCTTGCGCGAAGCGCCCGCCGAAGCCGAGGCGATGAGCCATCAATTGTTGCTGCGCGCCGGGTTTATCCGGCAACTCGCCGCCGGGATTTTCAGTTTGTTGCCGCTGGGCCAGCGCTCCGCCAACAAGGTGATGAATATCATGCGCGAGGAGATGAACGCCATCGGCGGCCAGGAAATCTTTATGCCGGTGGTACACCCGGCGGAACTCTGGCAGGAGACGGGCCGCTGGTACCAGATCGGTACGGAGATGGGGCGCTTTAAGGACAAAGCCGACCGCGATATGGCCCTCGCAATGACCCACGAAGAGGTCGTCGGCGACCTCTCGCGCAAGGAAATCAACTCGTATCGTCAACTGCCAGTGTACATTTATCAGATCCAGACAAAGTGGCGTGACGACCCGCGTCCACGTGCGGGTCTCATCCGTGCGCGCGAGTTCCTGATGAAGGATGGCTACAGCCTCGATAAGGATGTTGAGGGCCTCGACGCACAGTACCGCGCGAACTACCAGGCGTACTTCAACATTTTCAACCGCTACGACCTTCCGTCCGTCGCTGTGAAGTCCGATACAGGTATGATGGGCGGCAAGATGGCCCACGAGTTCATGTATCTGACGGACATCGGTGAGGATACACTGCTCATCTGCGAGGCGGATGGCTACGCCGCGAATCGCCAGATTGCGAAGTTCCATAAGCCCGCCGCACCGCAGGAAGACCCTGCGCCGCTCGAGGAAGTGGAAACGCCGAATGCGACGACGATCGAGGCGTTGGCACAATTCCTCGATGTGCCGAAGTCGCGCACGGCGAAGGCCGTTTTCATGATGGCGACGGTAGCCACCGACGACGAAACGGTGGATGAAAATAAGTTTGTGCTGGGCATCGTCCGTGGCGATATGGACCTCAACGAGACGAAGCTGATGAATGCCGTCGGCGCGAAGGAAATGCGCCCGGCCACTGAGGAGGAAATTGCTGTTGTGGGGGCCGTGCCAGGCTACGGCTCCCCCATCGGCACAAAGGGCGCGATGGTGGTCATCGATGATGCCGTGGCCAAGTCGCCGAACCTCGTGGCCGGGGCCAACAAGGTTGGGTATCACTATAAAAACGTCAATCACGAGCGCGACTTCACCGCAGACATCGTGACCGACATCGCCGCTGCCAAAGAGGGTGATGCTAGCCCCATCAGTGGTGAGCCAATGAAGGCCGTGCGCGGTGTCGAAATCGGCAACATCTTCAAGCTGGGCACACGTTACTCCGAGGCGCTCGGCGCGACCTTCCTCGATGCAAACGGCGAACAGCAGCCAATTATCATGGGGTCGTATGGTATTGGTGTGGGGCGTGCGCTGGCTTGTATTGCAGAGGAGCACCACGACGATAACGGCCTCATTTGGCCGGTGACGGTGGCGCCGTATGAGGTGCAGCTGGTGGTGCTCACAGGCAAGGGCGGCAACGAATCGATGGAAATTGCCGACCAGCTGTATGACGATTTACGCACGGCGGGCATCGAAGTGTTATATGATGACCGTGACGAGCGCCCCGGTGTGAAGTTCAACGATGCCGACCTGCTCGGTTTACCATTGCGAATTACCGTGAGCAGTCGATCGTTGGAAAACGGTGGCACAGAGTTTAAGATGCGGCGCGAGGCCGACAAGACCATCGTCCCCGTAGAGGAAGCCGTTTCGCGTGCGGGGGCAATCCTCGCGGACTTACACGCCGAAATTCAGGCAAAAGTCGTCGAAGTACCCTTTACCGATTAGCCTAACCATATGGCCGGGATGTGCGTCCCGGCCTGCTCCGTTAGCAATTTAGCAAAAACGGCTTAACACTTAATGTCTATAATGCGTATGAATTAACTGTAAACGTTTTCATTGCCTACCTTGTTTTCGCTGAAGTGTAGTATAATAATTCAACACACGACGGAACATTTTGTGCATTCTATACGGTTGAAGGGGGAGTCTAGCTCTGTTAGACTTTGGGAAAGATTACAACGTGTAAAGTTTTATTTGAACCCAGCGGTAGATTTTCTTTGGGCAATGCAAATAGCAATGCGCCTGGGCACAGCGCGTGCGGTGGCGTTTTGACTCCTTCTGAAATACCACCGGCCCAAAGGGGTGCAGGTGGTATGCGTTTTTTAGGATAGATCATGGCTGCTTACTTAATCGTCGATGTAGATGATTTGATTCAGCAGTTCCAGGAGCATGGGATTTCGATAGACCTCCAGGAACTCGCAGTGGGGTTACGGGGCGGGGCTGCGCTGGCAGCGGGCCTTGCCACTGTCGATACCTTACGTGCGGTTGCTGTTGCGAACTGGAACGCCTATAAAGAGCAAGACTCGGGCCGTTTGGACCCGCAGTTTGTGTTCCGGGCTGCTGGCTACGACATCTTCAATATCCCGAATCGCGCTGGCATTGCCGATGCGCTGATCGTACATTATTTTGCCTTCGACCCAGACCCGGTCGATGAACTGATCCTGGCGACGACCAGCACGGATCTGATTCCGCTGGTACGCCGGGTAAAAACCACGCGCAACGCTCGTGTTCGTGTGTGGGGTAGCGATGATGTGCTAGAAGGCACCGAGTTTGCCGATGAGGTGATCTTCCAACCTCTCGAAACGATGCTCGGTATCCAGACAAAGAACGTCGCGGTTTACGTCGACTTCGAAAACATCTCCATCAGCCTCAACGAGCAGGGGTTCACGGTCAACCTCGATCATCTCATCGATCGGTTCGTCACGCGTGCGAAGGCCCACGGCCAGGTTGTGAAGATGGCCGCGTATGCGCCGTGGGGCCAGCGCGGTAGCCTCCCGCCTTTGGTGGATAGCAGCGGACGAGAGGTTGCTGAAGATGCCCCCAGCCGCTTGATGCTGGCGAATATCGAGCCGGTATTTAACCTGCCGGGCAAAAACAGCGCAGACATCCGCATCGCGCGCGATGTGCTCAACGACAGCAGATATGCCGATGCCGCCGACGTCTACGTCCTCGCTAGCGGCGACCGCGACTTCAACCAGGTGTTGAACGCACTCGTAGCCCGTAACAAGACGGTCATCGTGTGGGGCGTGCGCGGGAGCACGTCGCGCCAATTGGAGAATAACCCTGGCATCACGGTGGAGTACATCGAGGACTTCACCGATTTGCAGACGCACCAATCGCTGGGCAGTTCGCCCGCGAGCAACGGCCAGGACAGCGGAAGCTTTACACCGTCGCAGTGGTCGAGTGTGATTGTTCAGTTCGACCGGCTGGCCCAAACGCGCGATAGCGACATTCTTTCCACCGATGAGTTGATCGCACAATTGCAGAGTGTTTCGGCGGTGGTTTCGCCATCGCGCGGCGAAGACCTCGTCTCGCAGGCGATTTCGCTGGGCATCCTCCAGGCGCTTTCCGCCGATGGTAAGGTTGCGCTCAACGCCCACCACCCCACCGTGGAGAAAACTCGTCTTGTGCGCGATCGTATCGTGTTGCGCGTGAAGAATACTTTGCGTGTGCGCGGCTGGGAGTACGTCAACTACGGATTTTTGCTCAAGGGGCTGGCGATGGACCGTGAGCTGGAACGCCCTGGCCTGAACTACAACGACCAGTGGCGCTCTCACTGGATCGACTGCCTGGTGCGCGAGCAGGTGCTCACGCGGGAGTTGGTGCCGCATCGTCATAACCCAGACGATCTTGTGCCGGTCATCAAAATGCGTGATGACTACCCTGACGATTTGCCGGGTGGTGGGTTCGATGAGGATATCGAGCTCGAGGACGATGATGCCTGGGTCTTGGTATCGCTGGATGCCCTGAAGGAGAAAGAACCCGAAACAGCCAAGATGGTCTATCGCATCATCGTGAGCGTGGAGCAATTCACGAGCTTCAGGGGGTTTGCCTGGTGCCCGTTGGGGAGCTTGCATCGCCGCCTGAAGGATTACGATAGCGGGATGTCCTTCCAGCGAGCGGTGGAATACCTCGTTGAAAACGGTGCCGCGGCAGTCGATGAATACGACAACCCGCAAAGCGACTACAAAACGAAGGGCATTTCGATCAAGGAGTCGAACGGCCTTAGCCGCCAGATCCTCGAAATGCGCGACACCTTCATTAAGCTGCTGCTGGACCTGTACGAGCGCAATATTCTCATCAGCGAGCAGAATGTGCGCACCGTACAAAACGATGACTCGTGGGACTTGCCGCTGTGGTTTTCTATCATGGAAACCGAGAATGTGCTGAACCCAATCCCGGCGCGCAGCGGGCAATTTAGTCTGTTCCGCACGCACCACACGGTGAATCTCGTGGCCGAGGCGCAGGGGCAGTACGACGGATGATGCCCATTGGCAGTGTTTTGTAGCTTTGCTATAATGCGCCGGATTGACCATACCCCCGTATCGGTGACAGCTCCACGGGTCGGTCGGTGAAAAGGAATAGGTGATACAATGAGCTTGACGAAGGACAAGAAGGCGGAAATCATGGAGACCTATGCCCGCCATGAGGGTGATACTGGGTCTCCCGAAGTGCAGATTGCACTGTTGACGGAGCGCATTCAGCAGTTGACGCGCCACATGCAGGAGCACAAACACGACCAACACTCCCGTCGTGGGTTGCTCAAATTAGTCGGCCAGCGCCGCCGCCAGTTGAAGTACCTCAGCCGCACCAACCCAGATAGCTATCGAACCCTCATCAAACAGCTTGGGTTGCGCCGCTAAGGGGCAACGGGCGCCCGCAGACATGCTTTCGACGCCGAGAGCATGTGATCGCTTTTAACGACACGCACCCGGTGAGGCAGGAATTGGAGACTGGTGCCAGCCAGCGCGAGTGTTTGCGGCATCACTCTCCAGTCCCTGGCTACCGGGTGTGTTTTGTATACTGGAGAAAAACACGTGGTACAAACCTCACAAACATTTAATACGCACATCGGCGACGACCAGGTCGTCATCGAAACGGGTAAGCTGGCCGAGCAGGCCGGTGGGGCCGTGACTGTCCGCGTCGGCGAAACCGTGATCTTCGCCACGGCGACTATGTCCGTCCCTCGCGACCTCGACTTCTTTCCACTGAGTGTGGACTACGAAGAGAAGATGTACGCTGCGGGGCGCATCCCCGGTAGTTTCTTCCGCCGCGAGGGCAAGCCGTCGGAAGGGGCAATCCTCATCGCCCGTGTGTGCGACCGCTCGCTGCGTCCGCTGTTCCCCAAAAACATGCGCAACGATGTGCAGATCGTGCTTACGGCCTTCAGCCACGACCAGGAAAACCATATCGACATGCTCGGCATCACGGCGGCTAGTACTGCCCTGCTGATCTCCGATATTCCGTGGGATGGACCTGTAGCCGGTGTCCGTGTCGGCAGGGTCGATGGCGAGTTGATGATTAACCCCACCATTAGCCAGATGGAAAACAGCACCCTCGACCTGCGCGTCGCCGGGACGCGCGACGCCATCAACATGGTGGAGTGTGGTGCCGAGGAGATCGACGAGGATTTGATGGTGGAGGCGCTGATGCTGGCGCACAACGCCATTCGCGAACTTGTCGATGTGCAGTTGGAAATTCAGAAGGCGGTCGGCAAAGAAAAAGCCGAAGTCAGCACAGAAAACCTCGATGAGGGGCTAGTGCAGGACATCACCGCGAAAACGATCGACCGAGTGCGCGACATCGTCGTTAACGAGATCGAGCGTGGCGATCGCAATGCCTCGATGGAAGTTATCCGCGAGGAACTGTTCGCAGAGTACGAAGCGCGCAACGCTGAGTTGCCGGAAGACGAACAGGTCAGTCGTAAGGACGTCGCCAAGGCACTCGATGACGTGCTCACTGGTGTGATTCGTAGCCGCATCGTCGAGGATGGCGTGCGTCCAGACGGTCGCTCGTCGAGCGAAATCCGCGAGCTTTCGGCGGAAGTTGGCATCCTGCCGCGGGTTCATGGCACCGGCTTGTTCAAGCGTGGGCAAACGCAGGTCCTCACGGTCGCAACGCTGGGTACCCCGCGCGACTCGCAGAGTCTCGACGGCCTGTATCCCGAGGATACGAAACGCTATCTGCATCACTACAACTTCCCGCCATATAGCACCGGTGAAACGGGTCGTATCGGTAGCCCCCGTCGCCGCGAAATCGGCCACGGTGCGCTGGCCGAAACTGCCCTGCGCCCGATGATCCCCGATGAAGACGAATTCCCGTACACGATTCGCCTCGTCAGCGAGGTGATGAGTTCCAACGGCTCGACATCGATGGCGAGTGTATGTGGTAGCACGCTCTCGTTGATGGATGCCGGTGTGCCGATCAAAGAACCGGTAGCCGGGATTGCGATGGGCCTCATCAAAGAGGGCGATAAGGTCGTCGTGCTGACGGATATTCAGGGCCTCGAAGACCACCTCGGCGACATGGACTTCAAGGTCGCTGGGACGAAGAACGGCATCACCGCGCTGCAAATGGATATCAAAATTGCAGGCGTGACGGAGGCGATATTGCGGCAGGCGCTTAGCCAGGCCCGTGATGCTCGCCTGCAAATTCTCGATGTAATGCTCGAAGCCATCTCCGAACCACGCACCGACCTCAGCGAGTACGCGCCGCGCATGGTCACCATCCAAATCGACTCTGAGAAGATCGGCGCGGTGATCGGGCCGGGCGGCAAGACGGTGCGCAGTATTCAGGAACGTACCGGTGTGAAGATCGACATCGAGAACGATGGGCTGGTCTTCGTGGCCGGTACCGATGGCCCGTCAGTAGCCATGGCCGTCGATGAAATTCGCGGCCTTACAGAGGACGCCGAAATCGGACGTATTTACACCGGTAAGGTCAAACGTATCGAGAGCTACGGCGTCTTCGTCGAGTTCTTGCCGGGCAAGGATGGCATGGTTCACATCTCGCAGCTTGCCGACCACCACGTCGCCTCGGCGGAGGATGAAGTGAGCCTCGGCGACGAGATTATGGTCATGGTAACTAACGTCGACGACAGCGGTAAGGTTCGCCTTAGTCGTCAGGCTGTGCTCGAAGGATGGACCGCCGAAGAAGCCCGCGAACGCGACAAGGGCGTCGGTGGGGGGCGTCGGGGCGGTGGCAACCGCGGCGGCGGGCGCGGTGGTGACCGTCGGGGTGGTGGCGGACGTGGCGGTGACCGTCGTTAACCCACGATGAGCGAACAAGCCGAGAAGGTAAACCCTGGCACCCAGTCACCTGGCTGGGATGTTCCTACCAAGCGAATCATCGCAATTTTCGGCTTTTTGTTCATTCTCGCCGCGCTGGTAATCCTGCGCGGCGTGCTCCCGTTAGTCGCTGCTGCGGTATTGCTGGCCTACATTCTGTTCCCATTGACGACCGCCATCGAAAATGTGGTCTTCCGGGGACGGTCGCGTGGGCTGGCAGTCGTGGTCACGTTTGTTATCCTCCTTTCGTCGCTCATTGCCGGGATCATATACGTCATACCGGCGATTTTCGGTCAGGCCCAGTCGGCAGCAGCGGAATTTCCGCGCTTTGCTGCCGATGCCGTTGACTATGTCGATACGTTCCTCAACGAACCGCTGACCTTTCGTGGCGAGCCGATTACGATTCCTCCGAATGGGGAGAACGTGATCCTCAGTGAGGTCTTCGGTGCAAACACGCCCGCAGAAGATGACCTGCTGACGTCGGTCGATCCGATTCTCAACGCGCTAGAAAATCTCGACCCGGTTGCGATCACCCAGACCTCCCTCAACTCCTTCACCAACCTGAGTGGACAAGCATTTAGTTTCGTAGGGGGGGCCGTGCGGCTAGGCCTCAACCTCATCTTCCTGCTGACGATGGTTTTCTATCTGCTCAAGGACGGGGATAAGTTCGTCGAAGCCATTGTGCGTGTTGCGCCGAGCGGCTATCAGGCCGACACGCGGCGGCTGTTGCGCGAGCTTGGGTTCGTGTGGAACTCGTATCTGCGCGGCCAAATCATCCTTAGCCTCATTATGGGCGGTGCGATGTTCATCATGGCGACGGTGTTAGGTTTGCCAAATGCAATCATCCTCGGGGTTATCGCGGGGATACTGGAGTTTATCCCCAACATCGGCCCGGCGTTGGCGATGGTCCCCCCGGCGGCAATTGCGCTGTTCTCGACGTCGACGACGCTGCCCTTCCTGTCGGGGATTGGCTTTGCCCTGGTTGTCATCGCGATATGGACGGTGATGCAGCAAACCGAGGGCGTGGTGCTCATCCCGCGTATTGTGGGCCAAAGCCTGAACCTGCACCCGTTCGTCGTTATCGTTGCGGTTATCGCAGGGGCGAGCCTGGGCGGTATCCTGGGGGTGCTTATCGCTGCGCCTGTGGTGGCGAGTATTCGTTTGATTGCGCAATATGTGTACGGCAAGTTGATAGACCGCGAACCCTTCCCGGCAGAGCGCAGGGTGCCCGCTGGGGCACGGCGGCGTGTACCGCTATTGGTGCGGTTCGGCGCAATGCTCACCCGTTGGGTGCGAGGTCGCATCAGCAATCGCCCAGTGACCAACCAAAAATTGTGAGAGGAAAAGGCTACCATGACAGACTACGACAACGAAGATACCATTGCCTCCACCGAGAACTTCGAAGCGTGGGTGTCTGAAGAAGAGGGCGACGAAGTGATCTTCCACATCGAAACAGGCCGCGTGACGCTTCACTTCTTCCAGGAAGAGTGGGAAGAATTTTTGCAGCTCATGTCGGATGTCATCGAGAGCGATGATACCCCGTGACGGTTGGCCCGCGTGTGCGTCGGTTGCTCATCGAGGCGATGGCGAAACACCTACCGCCGAGTGCATCGCGCTTACGTTTGCTGGATGTTAGCGGTGACATCGCCGAACAACTCAGCGACCAACGGGCCGACCTCGATGTTATCTCGGTAGATGGGCCGCCAGAAAGCTGGTCGCTCGAACCGGGTTCGGTCGATGCAGTTATCGCGCTGGACTACCCCGTTGCCCTGGATGGGGAATTTCTTTCGGTTGTGCTGTCGGCCTTACGTCCTGGCGGGCGGCTCATCATGGTCGATAGCAACGCTGAACCCGGCAAGGCGCAGGTACGCGCACTTGAGGGTAACGGGTATGTGCGCCTGCTCGTGGAAACCGCTGCCGAGTGCCCGATGCCAGTCGGCACGCTGATGCGCGGCGAAAAAGCCCACGCGACCGACAACACGTTTGCGCGCATTCGTAAAGTTGCCAGCGAAGACGCCGACGACCTCGACCTCGCAAACTACGAGGGGCCGTATGTGTTTCTTCTGGTGGCGCAGTCGCCGAATAAACCGGTATGGAAGCTCGAACCCGGTGAAACTATCACCTGGGATGCGCTCGCACTTGAAGCGGATGAGGGGCAGGTGCTGTTGGCATTCACCAGCCTACCGAAGGCCGTCGGGTTTATGCAACCGGTCGTGATGCAAGGCCGCGCACAGGGCGTAAGTAAGGTAGGCAAGTTCAGCACCACGACGGCTCACACGTGGGAACTGCCTGTGCTGTTGAATCCACCCGTGCGTGTGTTGGATGGACAGGCTATTGCGCTGGTGTCCGTCGACCCGACGACCGCCGAAGCCCCCGACGAGTAGGCGTGAACCTCGACGACGTTGCGTTTCTCACATCGAGCGCGGGCGAAAGACTGCTCAGCGCTCTGCACGAGGAAGACCTGTCGGACGCAGCCCTGCTGCGGTTGATCCCCAGATTACGCAAAACCCATACCCCAAAGCAAACGAGTGCGGCTATCGAAACAACGTTGCTGAGGCGCGACGCCATCGGCAAGTTCGGCGACGATGCGGCACACATGCTATTCACGCGCGATGCGCTTCAACAGGCCAGCGACCCACTGGTTCGCACGTACCGAGCGCGAGGGATGGAGGGGCTAGAGGTTGCCGATGCCGGGAGTAGCATCGGCTCAGACAGCATCGCACTGGCGCGTGTTGGTGCAGCCGTGACCGGTGTCGATAGCGACCCGGTGCGGGTGGCAATGGCCCAGCACAATGCACAGGTTTGCGGTGTAGACGCAAGGTTTGTGGTGGGGGATATACGTGAAGACTTACCGACCGCCGATGTGGTTTTCTTCGACCCTGCCCGGCGTGATGCACGCGGCAACCGCATCTACGATGTTGACCGATACATTCCGCCGCTCTCGCTTATCCACAATTGGCCAGGCCGGGTGATCGCGAAGCTTTCGCCCGGCGTCGATCTATCGCAGCTTGCGGCCTACCCCGGTGCTGTAGAATTCGTGTCGGTAAACGGTGACCTCAAAGAGGCGATTTTGCGGCGTCCTGGCGAGGGGAATCGCGCGACACTGCTAAGTGAAAACAACGCGCTTCATTATGATGACGCACCGCAACCCGATGTGTTAATCGAAGCGCCACGTGGGTGGCTCATCGAACCGGACCCGGCCTTGCTGCGGGCGGGGTTCGTGCGGCACATCGCGGCAGAGCTTGACGGCGCGCTGCTCGACGAGAACATCGCGTATTTCACGGCCAATTCGCAACCACAGACCCCCTGGGTACGCGCTTGGCCGGTCGAGGCGTGGTTACCCTTTAACCTGAAGAAGCTGCGTGCGGTGCTCCGTGAATGCGATGTGGGGCGCGTAACCGTCAAGAAGCGCGGCTCTCCACTGGAACCCGACGACGTAGTGCGCAAGCTCAAACTCAAGGGCACCGAAGCGCGGGTATTGGTGCTCACGCGTCTTCGAAATGACCCCATCGTACTCATCTGTCACGAGAGTTGATTGATGGTACAATCGACGTTTTAAGGGCAGTAGAGAGAGCGAGCGATGGCAAAAGGGCCAACAAGACACGAAGTATTGACCTGGGACGATGTCGACCATCTCGTGGACGTGCTGGTACCACAGTTACAGGCCGTAGGGCCGTTCCAGGCGATGGTGTGTATCACGCGCGGTGGCATCATACCGGGTGGGTTCCTCGCCGAAGCGCTAGACATCAAGTATATGCTCACCGCCGCCGTCGACTTCCCCCCAAGTACGGATTCGAGCGGTGCAAAAATGGCGTCATGGCCATCCTTCTTGCAATTCCCCGATTCATCGCTGCTTGCCGGTCGGCGCACCCTCATCATCGATGACGTTTGGGGGAGTGGTCGCACGATCACGGCAGTGCGCGGGCGCGTGCAGGCTGCTGGTGCTACCCCATACACGTGTGTTTTCCACTTTAACCCGTACCGCTCACTGTTTAGCAAAGCCGAGCCAGACTTCTATGGTGCGGTAACCGACGCCTACATCGTCTATCCGTGGGAGATCGACCGTGGGCTGCGGCGGATGGGTATGCTGGAACCTGATATGAACTAGCCGTTTGTGCTTTCATACATAGCTTCACGATACACTAACTGGGATGGTATATCAGGGCAGGATATACTCAAAACAAACAATAAAGTATGTGACGCTAACACTGCCTATGCTGCACAGATACCTGGTTTTGGGGTTACTATCCCGCCGTCCGATGTCGGGCTACGACATCAAAAAACACGTGAAGGAATCGCTCGGTGCCGTGACGAATGCGAGCTACGGTACCCTGTACCCGATGCTGCATAAGTTGCTGGCACAGGAAGCCGTTGCCATGCAAGAGGTGCCACAAACGGGCCGTCCATCGAAGAAGGTGTATCGCATCACTGATAAGGGTCGGCAAGAACTCGAAAGTTGGTTGCGCGAACCCGCCAGTGCCGACCAGGTGCGCCGCGAGTTTTTACTCAAGCTGTACCTCGCCAAAGATTTATCTGCCGATGACTTGCGTGAACTCATCGCCACCCGGCACACCGAAACGAAAGCCCTGCTAGAAACCCTGCGCCAAGAACTGGACACGATCAAAGACCAACAGCACAGTTGGGTGCTTCAGTACGAGGTCGCGGCTGCCGAAGCCGAACTCGGCTGGCTGAAGAAGTTAGAAAAACAACTCGCGACGGCCTAATTGCCAGCCAGGAACTTAATTTTGGGGTAAAATATAATGAAAGTTGCGCGCGACCCTTTTTGAAAGGAGAAAGGCGTTCGGGTTGCCCCCCCCAATCGCTGACCTTTATGGCCGACATGAATACTCTTGATCACGACACGAACTTCCAGGATATGCTGGAATCGTCGTTGAATTTTAATTTCTCCCCACCACAGCGCGGGGAGATTCGCAACGCGACCATACTACAAATCGACTCTCGCGAAATTATCGTGGATATGGGGGCGAAACGTGATGGCATCGTGCCATCGCAGGACTTAGAACGACTAGACCCGGATTTCCGTAGCTCCTTAACGGTGGGCGAGGAAGTTCCGGTTTACGTGATGAACCCGCGCGACCAAAACGACAACCTCGTTGTCTCCATCAACATGGGGTTGCAACGCTACGACTGGGACACAGCCCGTGACCTGCTGGAATCGGAAGCCCCCGTTGATGTACGTGTAACCGGCAACAACCGGGGGGGTATCCTCGTCCGCTGGAACCGTCTGGAAGGATTCATCCCCAGTTCGCACCTGACGTCGGCAGGGTATTCCAGCGATCGGCGCGAAGCGTGGAACCAACTCATCGGCAAAGAACTAACCGTGAAGGTCATCGAAGTCGACCAAGACCGCCGTCGGCTCATCTTCAGTGAGCGCGAAGCGCAAAAAGAGTGGCGCGCCAAGCAGAAGGCCCGCCTGTTGGCCGAACTCAAAGAGGGCGATGTCGTTAGCGGGACGGTCACTGGCCTGCGCGACTTCGGCGCGTTTGTGAACCTCGGCGGGGCCGATGGCCTCATCCATGTGAGTGAGCTAGCATGGCATCGTGTCGACCATCCCCGCGATATTCTGCACATTGGCCAGGAAATCGACGTGTATGTGCTTAGCCTGGACCGCGAGACAAACCGCATCGCGCTCAGCCGAAAGCGCCTGCTAAACGACCCGTGGGATACCGCACCGCAGGTGTACCATGAAGGGCAGTTGGTCGAAGGCACCGTCACCAATGTGGTGGACTTTGGTGCGTTTGTTGCGCTCGATGACGGCCTCGAAGGTTTGCTGCACCTCAGCGAAATGGGTGACGGATCGCTGAAGGAACCCCACTCCTATGTGAAGAAGGGTGATCGGCTTAGTTTGCGCATCAGCCATTTGGAGCCAGAGAAACGGCGTGTGGGCTTCACGCAACGGTGGGGCACCGACGAAGAAGAAGGTCTCGAGGCCCCGGTAGCTGCTGCTACCCCCGAACCTGACGAAGAAGAAGAGTAGCCCCCTCAACCCTCTGCAACGCAGGGGGTTTTTGCAACTTGCACACACTTTTTTGTGCGTTTTGTTGTGATTTATTGACAACACATTGTTAGAACAGTATAATCCCGCGCGGCTTGGCGGGGAGAGCAACAATTCGCCTCTGAGAGACGTAAGCCCTCGCGTTTAAAAACATGGTCACTGAATAACGTCGCGCAACAGCGCGCGTTATTTTTGTTGCGCACCCCAGCCGCCGCAAACCACAAGCCCTTGGGGGAATTTTATCTATGCAGATCGAATCTATACCGAACACCTACACCGAGGAGTTAGACTTCGCAGCGTTGCTCGAGGCTTCCTTCAACAAGACGCCGATGAATCGTGGCGACATTGTGACGGGCACCATACTGGCGGTCGATAATCAGGGGTTGATTGTCGACGTAGGCCTGAAGCGTGACGGCTTGGTTCCACGCCGCGATATTGAAAAATTGGACGAAGCGTCCTGCGACTTCGAAGTGGGGCAGGAAGTCGATGTGTCCATCGTGCGCCTGGAAGACGAGGAAGACAACCTCGTGCTTTCGGTGTCGCAGGCCAAGCAGAATGAGGACTGGCAAGAGGCCGAACGTGTGATGGAGGCCGATGATGCCTTCGATGCGTTGGTGGCCGATGCCAACCGGGGGGGCCTCATTGTGCCGTTTGGCAACTTGCGCGGGTTTGTGCCCGCCAGCCACGTCGCCGACCTGCCACGTGGCCTCAACGAAGATGAGCGCAAAACACATCTGATGTCCATGATCGGCAAGTCCATCACGATGAAGGTGCTCGAAGTCAATCGCAAGCGGCGTCGCTTGGTGTTTAGCCAACGCGAGGCACAACGCGAAGACCGCGAAGCACGGAAGAACCAACTGCTTGCTAACCTCGAAGAAGGCCAAACGCTCGAAGGTACCGTGAGCGGTCTGCGCGACTTCGGTGCATTTGTCGATCTCGGCGGTGCCGATGGCCTTATCCACATCTCCGAGTTGGCGTGGCATCGTGTGCGCCACCCGCGCGAGGTGCTGAACATCGGTGACAAGGTGACGGTATACGTGCTGCGGTTGGATGACGAGGGTAAGCGAATCGGCCTCAGCCTGAAGCGACTACAGGAAAACCCCTGGACGCAAGTGGAAACGATGTACCATGTTGGCCAATTGGTGGAAGGCACCGTGTCGCGCGTGGCGCACTTCGGCGCGTTCATCAGCATGGAACCCGGCATCGAAGCGCTGCTGCACATTAGCCAGCTAGCAAACCACGAAGTGAGCGACCCCAGCACCCTCGTGTACGAGGGCCAACGCCTGCTCATGCGCATCATCAGCATCGAGCCAGAGAAGCAGCGGCTTGGCCTCAGCCTTAAGGAAGTAACCGAGGATGAAATGACCAGTTGGAAGGAACAGGCTGGAACTGTCGCCGAAGCCACGGTATAATACCAAGCCAATTAACAGCAACGAACTGCGCTAAGCACTAGCGCAGTTTTCTTGCGGAAGAAGGGAGGTGAGACAATGGCATCGGTAAAGCTTAAGCCAAACGAGTCGCAAGAAGCGCTCCTGCGCCGCTTCCGCAAAAAGGTCACGAACAGCGGGATTTTGAGCACGGTACGGCGCAAACGCTGGCACATCTCCAAGAGCGAACTCCGTCGAATCGAGAAGAAGAAGGCGATTCGCCGCGCACGTCGCCGCCAGCGCAAGGCACAGGGCCGTTAGTTAGCGGTCAACACCACCATCATTGCAGCCCGCCGTCACTACGATTGACGGCGGCCTGTTTCTAGCAATCTAACGAGTATACGAGGTCTATGGGCAAAGAAGAAAAGATCGAAGTCGAGGGCGTCGTCACCGAAGCCCTACCGAATACCCAATTCACAGTGGAACTCGAAAACGGCCACGAAATACTGGCCTACCTCTCCGGTAAAATGCGCAAGTACTACATTCGCATCCTGCTTGGAGATCGTGTGCGCGTGGAAATGAGTCCCTACGACATGACGCGTGGGCGCATCACCTACCGTTACAAAGACAGCACCGGGCGCGACTAGCGACCGTCCGCACCCCCCTACATGACGAGCGTGGTAACCATGCAGCGGCGTTGGCCTGCTGTCATTAGCTTGTTGTTGCTATTTGCAGCTACCCGGCTACCCCAACTAACACTATTCCCCCTCCACAATGACGAAGGCTTGCACCTCACCCGTGCCGTCGAAGTGTGGCATGGCCATATCTACTGGCAAATTCGCGACGGAAAGATCATCAACCACTGGCCCATCGCCCTGTTCGACCCGCGCAATGCGGCGGATTTTGCCGGGCGCTACCCCACGGTGCTTGTTGGGCTGTTGGGGGTGGCGGCGGGCTATGCGTTGGTGCGGTATCTGCTAGGGGAGCGTGCCGCCGTCGCTGCCGGGTTACTGTGGATCGCGTCGCCCTATCTGCACTTCTTCGAACGGCTGGCACAAAGTGACTCGCAGGCGGGGGCGTTGGTCGTCGTTGCTGTTTGGGCCTGCCTGTTGATGGCAGAGCGCGGCGGCATGCGCTATGTGGTGTACACCGCCCTCGCGATTGCCGCTGCTGTGCAGTTCAAGTTTACGGCGGCTCCCTATGCCGTCACACTACTGGCAATTATCGCCTTCTACGGCAATTTACCTTGGCCAATTCGCATTCGCAACACGCTGATTATCGGTGTAATCGGCGCGTTGACGTTTGTGCCCCCGGTCACGTTTTTAACGCTGCGTGGCGAAGACCTGTTCGGTATCGCGTTGTTGTGGCTCGGGGGCGGCGCCGATGGCGAACTCGACCTTGTGGGGAACTTTGCGCGCTACTACCAGCAGATGACCGGCTTCGGGGTGTTGGGGCCGTTTTGGGCGATTGCCGTGCTGGTTGGCCTAGTAACGGCATTTGCCAAACAGCCGACGACGCGTGTGCTCGTACTGGCCGCGTTCGTCCCGCTACTGTTGATTCTGTTCATCGGGTCGCTGGTGTTGCCGCGTCACTTCGTGGTAACTCTGCCATTGCTACTGCTGTTCGCTGGGGCAGGGCTTAGCCTCTTGCCGATGTGGGGGGAGGGGGGCTTGGGGGTGCGTGGGGGGGGGATTGTGGGG
>CAYSVE010000038.1:0-17592 GCA_964434365.1 uncultured Anaerolineaceae bacterium
ATCGAAGATGTGCGCCGCTTGCCCCCCGCCGAGCCAACCAACGGCCCGGTGCTGCGCCTCGGCGATACCTTCGAACTGCTCGATGTGTTCATCGAGCGCGACACGCTCTCCGCGTGCGATTGGTTGTACGTGCGCACGTGGTGGCGCACCACCGAACGCCCCGACCTGCCCTACAGCACCACCTTCACCCTGGCCGATGCCAACGGCGTCGGCATTGCCCAAACCGACTACCCGCCCGACGGTGACTATCTCATCTTGTGGCCGCCGGGGCACACCGAGGCCGACCTGCGCGTCATCGAAGTGCCGTGCGATACCGAACCCGGCACCTACAACCTGCTCACGGCCATGTACGACCCGGCTACGATGCAACTGCTGCCCGTCACCAACCCAGACGGCGCAGCCCTGGGTGAGTACGCCTTCCTCTCCGCGATAACGGTGCAATGATGCAAAACGTAGGCAACAAACTCCGCGCGCTGGGCTGGGTGAAGGGCTTCCTGTTGGTGGTCTTCGCTGTGCACATCATCTACGGCAACCGAGATGAAGGCACATGGCCGTTCATGCACTGGACGATGTACTCCATCGGCCAACCGGAGCAGCCAGAGTTTATCGATTACCTGTACGTGCGCGCCTTCGATGAGGCCTACAACCAGCACATCGTTCACCCACGCGCACTGCTCACCGTCGACGACGAAATTCACTGGCAGCCAGACGGCAATCGCCTCGTGGAGCGCAGCATCGTGAACACCGCGCCAGAACACATCGAGCCGTTGCTGCGCAACCTTGAGGCGCACATCGGCGCGCCCGTGGCCGAGTTCGGCGTGTGGGAGCAGCGCTACACTATCGATTACAGCGCGTGGCCCGCTTACAGCCTCGAGTTCGACTGGATGAAAGCACAGTTCACGCCGCCACACATCGCCGATGCACGCACGCCACCGTCACCGCCCACCGAGGGCGACGTCATTTACCGCGCAGGTGAGCTATTCGAGGTGACCGAGGTGTTCGTAGGCCGCACCGAGGTGCCGAACTGTCAGTTCACGTATGTGCGTACATGGTGGCAGGCACCAGCCACCCCTGCGGAAGACTACGACATATGGCTGACCGTAGCCAACGCAGACGGCAGAGAATACAGCCGGGCGGGTGGGCCGCTCGCGCGCGGCGCGACATCGGCATGGGAGCCGAACACGCCCTATATGGACGCGCAGAGCGTACAAGCGCCCTGCGACCCTGGCGAATACGACCTGCTACTCAGCCTCGATGGCCCCAACGCACCCAAGATGCACACCGCCGACGGCGAACTACTCGGCGAGGCGGTACAACTCGCGACGCTTACCGTTCCGTGATGAGGATAAGTAATTGATGACACCTAACAACGAACGCAGGCTGGTTGCCATCAAGGTGTTGGTGGCGGCGGTGTTCGGCCTGATGATATTTTATGGGGGTGACCCGTTGCACCGGTGGCCATTCACGCATTGGACGATGTACTCCGAGGGTCCGGTACCCACCAATATCGTCACGCATTACTACCTGCGTGCCTGGGACACAACCGGCACCATGCACATCATCCAACCCGGTGGCCTCAGCACGCTCGATGACGACATCCACAGCCAACCCGATGGCCGCTGGCTCATCCTCGGCAACGAACACCACCCCGAGCCGTGGCGCGTCGCCGAACGCTTACCCATCTTGGAGACGTACCTGGGGCACACCATCGTGCGCTACGAAATGTGGCAACAGCACTACGCCCTGGACTATAGCCAATGGCCGCCCTTTTCACTGGACGAGGAGTTCAGGAAGGTGGGCTTCAGCGATGCCCATGTCGCCGATGCCCGCGCCGTGCCGCTCTCGCCGCCCGGGGGTAATGCCGTGTTGCGCTTCGACGACACCTTCGACCTGCTGGACGTATTTATCGGCAACACCGAAATCGAGGCGTGCAACTGGTTGTACGTGCGCACCTGGTGGCAGGCAAGCGTCCCGCCCCCGGTCGATTACAGCGCGAGCTTTACCCTGGCCGATGCCAACGGCGTGGGCGCAGCCCGGGATGAGGGGCCGCTGAACGAAAGCCAGGCGAAGTTCTGGCAACCGGGCGACCCCCGCATGGACTATCGGCACATGCAAGTGCCCTGCGAGCCGGGGAGCTACGACCTGCTCGCAACAATTTACGACCCGGCCACCAGCGAGAACCTCACCGTCACCACGCCAGACGGCGCACCGGTCGGCGAATATGCCTACCTCACCACCATTACAGTTGTAGAGGAAGGCACTGCGCAGTGATCGCCCCGCACCGTCATGCGTTGCGCGGCATCAAACTATACCTGGGTTTGATCTTCGGGGTGCTGCTGGTTTATAGCAGCGATTCCCTCGTGACGTGGCCGTTCCTCAGGTGGCCACTATACTCCGAGGGACGGCCCACGGGCGACAAACCGTTTACGTATCAATACTTACGAGTGACCGACCGCCAGAACAACACGCATGTCATTTATCCGCGCGACCTGCTCACCATCGACGACGACACGAGTAAACAGCCCGATGGCGTCGATGCCGTGCTGCAAGCGATGTGGTCGCCGGATGACGCTGCAAATGTGCGCTGGCTGGCCGATGTCGTGGAGCGCAACATGGGTGAGCCGGTGCAAACCATCACCATTGTGGAGCAAACCTACACCGTGCCCGACCCAACCGCGCCCTACCCGAGGCACCGTGTAACCGACGAGACCGTTCGACAACAGTTCACGGCGGCACACATCGCAGACGCCCGGACGACGCCCCAACCGCCCACCGATGCCACGCCTGTGTTGCGCTTCGGCGGTCAGTTCGACCTGCTGGATGTACTTGTGGGCCGCACGAGCCTCCCCGCGTGCGACTGGTTGTACGTGCGCACCTGGTGGCAGACGACCACCCCACCACGCATCGACTACAGCGCGAGCTTCACATTGGCCGATGCCAACGGCGTCGGCGCTGCGCGGGCTGAGGGGCCGCTGAACGAAAGCCAGGCGAAGTTCTGGCAACTGGGCGAACCCCGCATGGACTTTCGGCACTTCCAGGTGCCGTGCGAGCCGGGGCGCTATACCCTGCTTGCGACGATTTACGACCCGGCCACTGGCCATAACCTGCCCGTCACCACGCCCGACGGCGCGCCCGTCGGCGAATATGCCTATTTGACGACGATTACCGTCACGGAGACCGCCTCATGAGAGCACTCAACCGCCGCTTCGACAAGTGGCTCACCGCCCCCATGCCCGATGCCGCTGGGCGTTTGGGCCTGTATCGCATCGTGTATGCCCTGCTGTTTTTGTGGTATTCCAGCCGGGTATACCGCACCGAACTCGCGCTGCGCTCGCGCGGGGCCTGGGCACCGCCCGAGCTATTCGGCTGGGTACCGGCCCCGCCGCAGGCCGCCTATGGCGTGTTAGAACCGCTACTCGTAGCGCTGCTCGTGCTGCTGATGCTGGGCCTGTTCACCCGCGCCACGACCATCGCCGTGCTAGCTGTTAGCTTTACATTAATTCTCGCCGAGGTGAGCCTCACCAGCCCCGACCGCACCCTGATGCTGTTCATGTTTTATGTGCCGCTGTTCATGGTGGCATCGCCGTGGGGCGAAACCTACTCCCTCGACGCGTGGATACGGCGTAAGCGCGGCCTGCCCACCACCGACCCCGCCAACGATAGCTGGCTGTACGCATGGCCGGTTCGGGCGTTGCTGCTGCTGCTAAGCTGGTTGTTCCTTACGGCGGGGTGGCGCAAAATTTCGCAACTGGATTGGGTCATCTACCCGGAGTTCGTGGCGTACTTCATTCAAAAGGAAGCGGTGCGCAGCCAACTCCTCAACGGTAGCCCGGTGAACCCCCTGGTACCGTTCGTGAGCCAAACACCGTGGGTGTACATCCCCGCACAGTATGGTGTGATGGCCTTCGAGTTTTTGTTCTTCACGGTGCTGTTCTTCCCCATTGCTCGCTTCGTGTTGATGCGTGCGCTGCCGCTGTTCCATGCTGCCAATGCAATTCTGCTCGGCATTCCATTCCCCGGTGTGCTGCCGATGTACCCGGCCTTCATGAACCTATCTGCCATCTATCGGCCCGTCGAGCGCTACATCCCGCGCATCCCGGCAAACACCCCACTCGTCGTGCCGATTGCAGTCGGCTTCGGTTTGGCTGCGCTGCTTGGCCTCACGTGGAACACGACGCCCATCCCGCGTACGATCTTCGATGTGGGCGGGCTGCTTACCCCGTGGAATATGTGGAAGCTCATCGCAGCCGTGGCGGTGGTTTGGTACGCCTACGAGGCTGTGCGCACCCTTCGGCGTCTATCTTCGCCCAAATTGGCGGCCAATCCATAGATTAATTTGCGTTAAGTCTGCTAATATATAGCTATACGTAAAGGATGATTGGGGCAAAACCAACATGGCGGTGAGCTTGACCATTCGCCGAGGCCCGAAGGCGGGCCACGCTTACACCTTCCACGGCGATGAGATTACGATCGGTAGTGGCCGGAACAACGACCTCATCATCCTCGATAACGACGTGAGCACCGAACACTGCCGCCTGGTGCGCCTTGATGACGACTACGAAATCGAAGACCTCGAGAGCCGCTACGGCACGTTCGTCAATGGGCAGCCGGCCCCGCGTGGCTGGCTGCTCAAAAGCGGCACGCTCATCGAACTGGGTGCCTCGGTGACGTTGGAGTTCGCCGTCGTCAACGAGGAGCCAGAAGGCCCCGACGAAGATGAACTCAACAGCCCGGTGCTCGTCCTCGTGAAGGAGGCCGTCATCAAGGACGCCTTCTTGCTGCAAAGTCCTGCGATTAGCATGGGCCGCGCGGTTAACGGCAACGACATCGTGATCCAGTCCAGCGATATTAGCCGCCATCACCTTAAGCTGGAGCTACACGACGACACCTACTACGTGCAGGACCTCGGCAGCCGAAATGGCACCTTCGTTAACGGCAAACCGGTGGAAGGCACACCGGTCGCACTCACGATCAACGATGTGCTGCGCCTGGGGTCGTCTACGCAGTTGCACTATGTGCGCCGCGCCGACCTACCCCCGGAGTGGGACCCGGATAATGAGTCGATGCCAGACAACGAGGGCATTCACCCCACACTGCCCTATAACCCGGTGCGCAACAGCACCCGCGAGATGCGCAGCACGCTGCGCCGGGGCGCCTTGGAGGACCATGTGCTGGTGGCCTACGCCCGCGAGGACTGGGAGGAAATCGTGGCGTCGTTGGTGTTGGCCTTGCAGGATAGCAAGCAAAAAGTTTGGGTAGACCAACACCTGCTCCCCGGCAGCGAGGCCTGGACAGCAGCGATGCAGCAGGCCATCATCGAATGCTGGCTGCTGGTAGTAGTCGTGTCGCCGCGCGCGCTGGATACGACCCACGTTCGCGAGATGTACCGCTACTTCTACAACCGCGATAAGCCGATCTTGCTCGTGGATTACAAAGAAGTCGAGCGGTTGCCACTTCACCTGGGGCAGCAGCCTCGCCTCGCCTACGATGAGGAGAACCCCGGCGCGACCTTCCGCCGCCTCATCTACGAAATTATGAATCGCAAGGGGCGCAAGTCGTCCTAACTAAAGCGAATAGTACGCGAATGTCGGCGTGGGGTGGGCAATCGTCACCGCGCCGACGACACCCGCCGCCACATCGAAAGACGCCAGCACGCACGCGCTGGCGGGCAACGGCGTACCCTCGACATGCAGCAGCGCGGCGGGGGCCTCGGGGTGCAGCGTCACACTTAGCGCGGTCGGCGCGACGGATAACCCGGTTCCACACGCTTTGAGGTAGCTCTCTTTGCGCGTCCAGCCGAGGAAAAAGGCTCGTGGTCGAAGGGCCGACGGCAACGCCTCAAAGAGTGCAAGTTCCGCGGTGGTAAAGACGAGCCGCGCCGTGAGGCCCATATCATCGAAGGCGCGCACCGGCTCCACATCCACGCCGATGTCGCCAGCCCGCGAGAAGCCGTACAGCACCCAATCGGCACCGTGCGACAGATTGAACCGCACCGGGCTGCCGTCGAGGTAGGGTTTGCCGTGCACGTTGTACTCGAATGCGAGCGCGCCCGGTTCGGTATCAAGGTACGCGCCGAGTAACGCACGCAGCAACCCACGCGCGACGGTGAAGGTATGCCGGTCATGGTCGAAGCGAAAGCGGTCTGCGCGGGCGGCCTCATCGGCACTGAGGAACCGGCGTAGGGCGTGCGCGTCGTGCTGGCGAGCATCGGCCCGCATAATGTGAACCGCCTCGCCATCGAGCGGCGGCAGAGCAGCAGGTGCGGCGAGGGGTTGCCAGTCGGGCAAGTTCATAGTCGGTATGGGCAAAATATGATTGCTCTTCACGGACAATACGCCCCAGTTTAGCAGGGAAGCAGAGCCGAACCAGTTTATCGCAGCGGCGTTATCGCACCAAATCATGCCGGGGTCAGAATGGGTCGCGGGGTGTATCTGCGTAGGGTAGCACCCTTGTGTGCTCCCGCTTGTTGCGGGCCGACACGCAGGTCGGCCCCTACATAATCGTTGTGACTTCAGGATGCCCGTTATCATCGTTTCGATACGAGTGCCCTGTTTGTTGCAGATTACAACCTGGCGTGGAATACGGTATGGTTAAGGCGACGAACAACCGTAAGCCTAATCCATGAACTCAACCGCCAAACACTACCCCCTCAGCCTGCTAAACGGCATCGGCAAAAAGACGATCGCCGATATGCGGCGGCAGGGCTTTACGACGCTGAACCAGCTTGTGCAACTGCAACCCGATGACCTACGACAGTTCTATGGCATCAAAACACGGGCGGCACGGTATCATGCGCAGGCCCGCGCCTGGGTAGACGACACCCCCGTGTGGACGGCGCCGCTGCCCGAAATTTGCACCCGCGACGCGTGGTACTTCGACATCGAAACGGTGCCCGTACGCCCAAACGAGGGGCAAGTGTGGAGCATCGGTTGGAGCAAGGGCGACCAGCAAACGCGCGCGGTGCTCGTCGCAAGCGACCTGGACGGGAAAACGCACACGCTCTCGCACGGGCACACGGTCGACTATGTGCGGTCGTATCGCGAGGCGTGGGCACAGTTCGAGCAAGCCGTCGGCGGCGACGACGAACCGATTTTCCACTGGTCTGGCTTCGACGCGGGCAACATGCGCGCCTTCGTGCCCGATGTGTATGCGCGGATGGGACCGCGCCTTGTGGACCTGAGCCGGGTGTTCGCGGACACGGTGCAAATTCCGCGTAAGGGCGTTTCGCTGAAGGTCGTCGCGCCGTACCTCGGGTTTGCGTGGCAGGCCTACGACAACTGGTTCCTCGCCTGGACGGACTATCGGCATTGGCTTGCCACGCGCGATGAGAACAAGCTCGTGGGCCTGTCGCATTACCAGGCCGATGACGTGCTGGCGATGATCGTCATCCGCGATTGGCTGGTGCACAACGAGAATCGGTAGACGCAACCCCCGTCGATTTTGCCAAAACTTGTTAGACTTTACGCTCAATACGATCGAATGCAAATTATTTCAGTTTACCGAGGAACTTATTGATGACTTTGCAAGAAGGCGACCTGCTGTGGCAACCCTCCCCCGACGTGATACGCGACGCCAACATCACCCATTACATCGATTGGCTCGCACGACACGATCATGTCGACCTCACCGATTACGACGCGCTGTGGGCGTGGTCCGTCGACGAGCCGGGGCTATTCTGGGAAACGCTGTGGGATTACTTCGACCTACGCTACTCGCAGAAGTGGACGGCCCCCCTCGCGCAACGGGCCATGCCGGGCGCGGTGTGGTTCCCCGGCGCACGCCTCAACTACGCCGAAAACATCTTCGCCAAGGCCAACGACGCGCGCCCGGCGATCGTCCATAAATCGGAGGGCGGCCCGGTCTCCGAAATGAGTTGGGCCGACTTAGCCGACCAGACGAATCGCCTCGCGCACGCGCTGCGGGCTATGGGCGTACACGAGGGTGACCGCGTGGTGGCCTACCTGCCGAACATCCCGCAGGCGATCGTGTCGGTGCTTGCGGCAACGAGCCTCGGCGCGATTTGGTCCAGTTGTTCGCCAGATTTCGGCTCGCGCAGCGTGCTCGACCGCTTCGCGCAGATCGAGCCAAAGGTGCTCATCGCCGTGGATGGCTACCGCTACAACGGCAAACCCTTCGACCGGCGCGATGTCGTCGCCGAGTTGCAGGCCAGCCTCCCCACGTTGCAGGGGACGATTCTCATCCCGCAGCTACATGGGGATGCGCCAGCGGATACGATATTGTGGGAAGATGCGCTCGCGACAGCCCCCCCCGGCGATATGACCTTCGCGCAGGTGCCCTTCGATCATCCGCTGTGGGTGTTGTACTCCTCGGGTACCACCGGCCTGCCCAAGCCGATCGTTCACGGGCACGGCGGCGTACTGCTAGAGCACGCCAAGGCGACCGTTTTCCACAACGACCTCAAAGCGACCGATCGCTTCTTCTGGTTTGCCAGCACCGGTTGGATGATGTGGAACTACCTCATCGGGGCGTTGCTCTCTGGCGCGTCGGTCATCACCTACGACGGCAGCCCCCGATACCCCGATATGAACGCGCTGTTCCAACTGGCCGAGGAAACCGCTATGACGTACATGGGCATTTCGGCAGCGTTTGTGAGCGCGTGCATCAAGGCGGGGATACAGCCCAACCAACAGTACGACCTCGCACAAATTCGCGGCGTCGGTTCCACGGGGTCGCCGCTCTCGCTCGACGGCTTTGCCTGGATTTACGACCACATCAACCGCGACCTCGCGCTGGAATCGCTCAGCGGCGGCACCGATTTGTGCACGGCGTTCGTGGGCGGCGCACGGACGAAGCCCATCCACGCGGGCGAGATTCAGGGCGCGTCGCTGGGCGCGAAGGTGCAAGCCTGGGATGAGGACGGTCAGCCCGTCATCGATGCGGTGGGCGAGTTGGTCATCGTCGAGCCAATGCCCTCGATGCCGATTTACTTCTGGAACGACCCCGAGATGACGCGGTATCGCGCCAGCTACTTCGAGATGTACCCCGGCGTGTGGCGACACGGCGACTGGATCAAGTTCAACACCCGCGGCGGCTGCGTGATTTATGGCCGCTCCGACTCGACCATCAACCGGCAGGGCGTGCGCATGGGCACCAGCGAAATTTACCGCGTCGTCGAATCGCTCGACGAAATCGTCGATAGCCTCATCATCGACCTCGAATTCCACGGGCGGCAGCCGTATATGCCGCTGTTCGTGGTGCTGCGGCAGGGGCAAGCGCTCACCGACGCCCTGAAAGCACAGATCGTGAGCAAGCTGCGCGCCGAAGTGTCGCCGAGGCACGTGCCGAACGACATCTTCCAAATCGAGGCGGTGCCGTATACGCTCAGTGGCAAAAAGGTGGAAGTGCCCATTCGCAAAATTTTACTGGGGCTGGATACGCAGAAATCGGTCAACACAGGTGCCTTGCGCAACCCCCATGCGATTCAGTATTTCCTGGACTTCGAGGTGCCGTAGCCGAAGCGGTTCACAACGCCGTTGCCAGCCGTCACTGCGCGCGTCGTGTAGGGGCGAGGGACGGGTAGACACTGCCCTACGCCATGCCTCGCCCGACATGCCCACCTACCAACACGGTCTCGCGAGATCGCGAGCTTGGCATTTTGTCTCACATAGGGCAACAAACTAGCGAATACCAGGCAAAACCCACGCAAAAATTGACATAGTCGCAATCCCTTTCTAGTATTGGCAGGCAATGGCGTTTTTCTAAAAGAGAGTTGTTATTTATGACCCAAACAATCGGCATCGGTGTCATCGGCATGGGCTGGATGGGACAGGTCCATGCCCGCGCCTACATGCAAGCCGCGATGCGTTTCCCCGAACCAGCCGTTCGTCCGCGTCTGGTCATCTGCTCAGATAACGTGAGCGAACGCGCCGAAAGTGCGAAACAAGCGCTCGGCTTCGATGAAAGCACGACTGACTGGCGCGCCGTCGTCGAGCACCCAGACATAGACCTCATCAGCATCACCACGCCCAACAGCCTGCACGTCGAAATCGCATCGGCAGCCGCAGCCGCAGGCAAGCACATCATGTGCGAGAAGCCCGTAGGCCGTTACCCATCAGAAACCGCGCAAATCGAAGCCGCTGCGCGCGGGGCCGGCGTGCTCACATTTGTGGGCTTCAACTATCGTTGGGCACCACTCGTGCAGCACGCGCACAAGCTCATCGCCGACGGCAAACTCGGCGACCTCACACACTTTCGGGGCCGCTTCTTCGCGATGTACGGCAGCAACCCCTACGGCCTCATGTCCTGGCGCTTCGACAAAAACGTGGCCGGGTACGGCGTCCTGGGGGACATCATGGCGCACACCGCCGACATGGCGCTGTTCATGGCCGGGCCAATCAAACGGGTGAGCAGCACCGCCCACACCTTCATCACAGAGCGCCCGCTGCCCATCCCCGGCAAGGGCACGCACTACTCCGTCGGCAACCCGGGCGACCCCACCGGCGAAGTTACCAACGAGGACTACGCCGGGGCGCTCGTGGAGTTCGAAAACGGCGCGCGCGGCACGCTCGAAGTCTCGCGGACGGTCTTCGGCCCGAAGAACGAATTCGCCTTCGAACTCAACGGTACGCAGGGCGCGCTTAGCTGGGATTTCGAGCGCATGAACGAACTGAAGCTGTACCTGCCCACCGAGGACGGCCTGCACGACGGCTTCATGCGCCTCGTCGGCGGCGACCAATACCCGTATCACGGGAACTTCAACCCCGGCGAGGGCAGCGGCCTGGGCTACGAGGACCTGAAGACCATCGAAGCCCACGCCCTTCTGAAGTCCGTCGTGGCAGGCGAACAGGGCACGCCCGGCTTCCGTGAAGTGCTCGAAGTCGCCAAAGTCCACGACGCGATGATCCGCTCGTGGGAGAGCAAAACCTGGGAGGATGTCCGTGATATTCCTGTCGAATAACCGGAGCGCATCATGAGCAACCCCTACGATCTCATCACGCTCGGGCGCGTGTCGATGGACCTGTTCTCGTTGCAAATTGGCGCGCCCTTCTCGCAAATCGAGTCCTTCGACACGGGCGTGGGCGGCAGCCCGATCAACATCGCCATCGGTTCGGCGCGGCTTGGCCTGAAGGCCGCCGTGCTCACCGCTGTGGGGAATGACCCGGTCGGTGACTTCGTGTTGAACTTTTTGCAAAACGAAAACATCGACACCAGCCTTGCCCCCCGCAAAGGGAGCGCCCGCACCGGCATGGCCGTACTGGGCATCGAGCCACCGAACAAGTTTCCGCTCGTGTTCTACCGAGAGAACCCGGCAGATATTTACCTCACCATCGACGATGTGATGGCTGCGCCGGTTGCCGAGAGCCGCGCGCTCGGGCTATCGGGCACGGCCCTTAGCCGGGGCAGCGCCCGCGATGCCACGCTCTACGCGGCTGAGGTCGCCCGCGATGCCGCGACCACCGTTTTTATCGACCTCGATGTGCGGCCCGACCAATGGGCGCATCCGCGCGCGTACGGCCTCAACGTCCGCACGATCTTCCCGACAACCGATGTCATTATTGGCACCGAGGAGGAGTTCTACGCCGCGCTGGCCCCCACGCCGGAGCGGGTGATGAAGGCCCCGCCGGATGCGGCGGACCCCGATGAGCTAACCGGCCTGCTAAATAAGCTACGTGCCAGGCAGCCGAACACGGTTCTCGTCGTCAAGCGGGGCGCGCGCGGTGTGAGTATTTTTCACGACGGCACCGTCGAGGACATCCCTGGCTTTCCGGTCGAAATCGTCAACACGGTCGGCGCGGGCGACGCCTTCGCGAGCGGGCTTATCTATGGTGTTTTGCAAGGCTGGGATTGGTATCGCGCGGGGCGGTTCGCGAATGCGTGCGGCGCGCTGGTGGTCACGCGGCACGGCTGCGGCAAAGCGATGCCCTACCACGACGAAGTTCAGCAGTTTGTTGCAGCAAGAGAGGCCAACGACTCATGACTAACGAACACCTCATCAAATCCAACTACGACGCACAAATCGTCATCGATGTGACACCGGAAAGTGCAGGCTGGGATTACCTCAGCTACCGCGTAATCAACCTCAAAGCCGGTGATACGTACACCCACGCCACCGAGGGCACCGAAGCCGCACTGGTGCCGCTAACGGGCGCGGGCAGCATCGCCGTAGGCGAGCAGGCCTTCGACATCGCGCGTAAGGGCGTCTTCGAGGAAGTGCCGCATGTGCTGTACGCGCCACCCGGCCACGACATCCGCGTCACGTCCGAGGCGGGCTTCGAGTTTGCGGTGGGCGGTGCCCCCGCCGAGGGCAAGTACCCGCTGCGCCTCTTCACGCCGAATGAGATCAAGCAGGAGGTACGCGGTGGCGGCGCAGCGACACGGCAGGTTAATCACATTTTGGCGCACCCCATGCCCGCCGAACGCCTGATTCTGTTCGAGGTATATGTGCCAGGTGGGGCGTGGTCCGGCTATCCGCCGCACTGCCACGACACCTATGGCGGCAGCGCCCACCTCGACGAAACGTACTACTTCCGCATGACGCCCGAAGACGGCTTCGGCTTCCACCGCAACTACCGCGTAGACGAAGACTTCGACGAGGCCTTCGTCATCAACCACACCGACCTCGTGCTTGTAACCAAGGGCTTCCACTCCACGGGGGCAGCGCCGGGCAGCAACCTCTACTTTTTGAACTACCTCGCCGGGGAACTGCTCGACGACGACCGGGGCCGCCCGCCCTTCGCCGACCCGCGCTATGCGCACCTGAAGGGCGCGTGGGACGAACATACGATGGACCTGCCCGTCTTCGATGGGGGCGACGCATGCCGCTCACGCCCGGCAAAATCCGTGGCCTCATGCAGCTTTCGTCGGCGGGGGGGGCGTTCAAAATCCTCGCCGCCGACCACCGCGACTCGATGCGCGTGCTCATCGACCCCGCCAACCCGGACGCCGTGCCCGCGCAAACGCTCACGGACATCAAAATGGCGCTGTTGCGCGAGGTGGCCCCCCACGCCACCGCCGTGATGCTAGACCCGGTATATAGTGCCGCCCAGGCAATCATCACGCGCTCGCTGCCGGGGGACGTTGGCTTTTTGTGCGCGCTCGAAGCGCAGGGCTACGCCGGTGAGCCGACCGCCCGCGAGACAACCTTGCTCAACGGGTGGAGCGTGGAAAAAGCGAAACGACTCGGTGCGAGCGCCATCAAATTGCTGATTTACTACCACCCCGATGCCGGGGCCGCGACCGATGCCCAGGAGGAAACGGTGCGCGGCGTGGTCGCGGACTGCGCGCGTTACGATATGCCGCTGTTTTTGGAGCCGCTCTACTACGCGCCGAATCCGCTGATTCCCGTGAAGTCGGAAGAATTTGCGCGCCAGCGTCGCTACGTCGTCACCGAGACGGTGCGGCGGCTCGGCGCGCTGAGACCCGACGTGCTGAAAATCCAGTTTCCGCTGGATGTAAACCTCCAGCCAGACCGCGCCGCGTGGGCCGAGGCCTGCGCCGAACTCGATGCGGCCTCGCCGGTGCCGTGGGCGATTCTCTCCGGCGGCGACCCGTTCGCGTCGTTTCAGGCACAGGTGGAGGTGGCATGCCAGGCGGGGTGTAGTGGGTTTATGGCGGGGCGGGCGCTGTGGCGCGAGGTCATCGACGCGGCCCCGGCGGACCGTGCGACGGTCGCGCGGACGGTGGCGCTACCGCGCTTGCAGGCCCTCGCGGCCATCGTCGATGCGCACGGGCACGACTGGGCGCGCAAACACGCCCTCGGCGACGCCGATCATCGGTGGTACGCGACGTACTAGGCGACGCCCCAGCGCGGCTACTCGTCAGCTTCGGCGGCGAGGTGTAGGGACGGCCTTCTGGCCGTCCGCCGCGTTTGAAAAGGGTGCAGGTCCCCGGCATTAACCCAGCCGCGCGCCGGGACGTAGAAGGGGTTACCGCAAAACGGGAACCAACCGCCCCCGGACGGCGTCTTCTCTCATAAGTGACCATTCAGAGAGGAGTGTTCCGTCCCATGCACCGTCGTTTAAGTTTGCTCATCGCGCTCGTGGCGTTGGCCCTGGCTGCCGCCCCCGCCTCCGCGCAGATCATCGTCCCCCCGCCGGACATCCTGCCCATCACGCCCGGTGTTTTCACCGACCCCGACTGGCTCAATGTCGACTACCACCGCGTCACCGTGCGCATCGACAACCAGATTGCCGCTACCAACATCGACATGCAGTTTACCAACGAGGGCGACGCCTTGGCCGAGGGCACCTTCGTCTTCCCTCTGCCGCTAAACGCCACCGTCGATAACCTCATCATGTACATCGACGGCCAGGCCATCGAGTCGAAAATTCTCGAAGCCGCCGAGGCACGCGCCATCTACGACGAAATCGTACGCCAATACCGCGACCCGGCCCTGCTAGAGTACATCGGTGCGAACGCCATCCAGGCGAATGTGTTTCCCACCCCGCCCGGCGAAAGCCGCCGCATCGAAATCGGCTACAGCCAGGTCCTCGAAGCCGAGAACGGCCTCGTGCAGTATGTGTATCCGCTGCACGCCGCGACTGGGCGCACCGTCGATGAAATGAGCATCGTCGTCGATGTGCAAAGCGCGGACGAAATCAGCGCGGTGTACTCGCCGAGCCACAACGTGGCCGTCAACCGCGACGGCGATACCGCCTTCCGCGCCGGGTTCGAGGCGAACAACTTCACCGCCGAGGACGATTACAGCCTGTTCTACGGGCTGGCGAACGAGAGCATCAGCGTGAATTTGCTCACCTACCGCGAGAGCAGCGACGAGAGCGGCTTCTTCATGTTGCTGGTGCAGCCGCCCGTCGAAGCCGAGCGCGTCGTGCCGAAGGATGTGATCGTCGTGCTCGACCAGAGCGGCAGCATGGACGGCGACAAGTGGACCCAGGCCCAGGATGCCACCCAGTACGTGCTGGAAAACCTCAACGCGGAAGACCGCTTCAACGTGATTGCGTTCAGCACGGGTATTCGCGTCTTCGCCGATGACCTTGAGAGCACCGCCGCCGTCGAAGAGGCCGTGGGCTGGGTCGATGACATGCTGCCCATCGGCGGCACAGACATCAACCTGGCGTTAACCGCCGCGATGGAGTTCGCCGACCCCGAGCGCGCCACGACGGTGTTGTTCCTCACGGACGGCCTCGCCACCGAAGGCGAAATCGAGACACCCGTGATTCTCGACAACGTGGCCGAAGAAGCTGGCCCGAACGTGCGCATTTTCACCTTCGGTGTGGGCGACGATGTCGACACGGTGCTGCTCGATAGCCTCGTGCGCGACTTCCGTGGCGCGAGCAGTTACGTCCGCCCGACGGAGCGCATCGACGAGGAAGTGGCCAGCCTGTACAACAAGGTGAGCGCGCCCGTCCTCACGAACATCGACCTCGACCTGGGCGACATCCGCACGGACTTCATCTACCCCGCTGGCGATCTGCCAGACCTGTTCGCGGGCGAGCAGTTGACGGTCGTCGGGCGCTATCGCAACGATGGCGAAGAGATTACGGCCACACTTAGCGGCGAGGTCGACGGCGAGGCGCAGGTCTTCACCTACGAGGATTTGGACTTCCGCGCCCGCCCCGGCGGCGAGCCGTTCATTGCACGGCTGTGGGCCACGCGCCGCATCGGCGAGTTGCTGAACACCATCCGCCTGAATGGCGAGGACGACGAACTCGTCGATAGCGTGGTGAGCCTCAGCCTGCGCTACGGCATCATCACGCCGTACACCTCGTTCCTTATCGAGGAAGACGACATCCTCACGCAGCAGGGCCGCGCCCGCGCCGAAGAACAATTCTTCGATGAGGCGGAATTGCTCGCCAACGAGGCCAGCGGCGAGCGCGCTGTGGACGCTGCCGACAGCATCGCGGGCTTTGCCGAAGCCGAGGCCCCCCTGGCGATTTCGCCGACGGCCCAGGCACTGATTCCCGCTTCCGAGTCGCTCCAGGAAGACGACAGCGTATCACTGGGTACGGGCGGTAGTGGCTCATTCGATGGCGACATCCAACAGCAGGCCGCGCAGAACCCAATCCAAACGGTGGCGGGTAAAACGTTCGTGTTGCAAAGCAGTGTGTGGACCGACACGACCTTCGAGCCGGACACGATGACCACCGAATCGGTCGTCTTCCTTAGCGATGCGTACTTCGCGCTGCTGGATGAACTGCCACAACTGCGCCCGTTCTTCGCGCTTGGCGACGCCGTGATCGTCGTTTACGAGGGCACCGCGTACGAAGTCACACCGGAGTAGGGCACCGAACATGGATCAGGCGGGGCTGCGAGCACGCTGCCCTGCCGCACGACACACGTTTTGTAGGGGTGCGCCCGAAAGCCGAGAACAATGAAACCACACCCTATTTTGTTTATCCCCTGCCTCGCGCTGATGCTCGCGTCTCTGGCGTGTGTACAGGACTGTGGCGGAACTACTTTTGACGTCAAGGGGATCGTAACTGATGTCCACGGCGATCCAATTGTCGGTGCGGTAGTATGGATCGAAAACCAAAGTTGCTTCGAGATAGAGCCAATAAAACGGCGGGAAATCACAAACGCGCGCGGCGAGTTTCGGTTCGCATCGCTCTATCTGTTCGCATGCTGTCCCTTCAATTTCTCGGTGCGTGCACCTGGCTATCATCCGCTCGTAGCCACCTACCACCCACAGTCTGGCTATGATTGGCTGGATCAAATTCCGATGGAACTACACATCGTCCTTCAATCTTCTTCATGAGTAAAGTGACTGTAAGATGATCGTGCGATTACGCCCCATCTTGTTCATCCCGTGCCTCGCGCTGATGCTCTCTGCGATAGCGTGTGCGCAGGATTGCTGGGCATCGTCGGTAACGGTAATCGGGACAATCACCGACCCGAGCGGCTCACCCATCGAGGATGCTACGGTTGATGTCATTTCCGACTCGGAGTTCGTCTGTGAGGGTTACCAACTGCGGGGTGTGTCCGGCACTGACGGAGAATTTCGGACAAATGGCATCTCCACATGGGCATGCTGTCCGTTCGATGTCATCGTCCGTGCAAAGGGCTACCAGACGTTCACGGCGCGGTATTATCCTCACACGAGCGAAGGCTTTACCAACGAATTGCCCGAGCACCTCGCCATTGTGCTACAGCCGTCTCCGTGACCGCACCAAAAACGTAAGATTACCCCGTATACGGGGGTCACATGGCCCCCGTATTTCGTTATGTAAAGCGTCGGGTCTGGTATCAGTTACATTTCACAAAGCAGCTCAGTTCAAGATTCGCATTCTCTGCGCATACAATCCGTAGTTCTAACTGCCGATACTGACACTTTCCCATACCGCAAGAATCGTTTCCCGTTCGCCGTCAATAGTCGCGACGGGACCTTCCGCACTTAGTAGCACCAACTCTCCATCAATTCTGCCACCGATAACCATCATGTCCTGACTTGCTCCAGTGAACATCATAACGGTGTCTTCACCTACCAACTCAAACGATACTTCGAAATCCACTGATTCTCCGCTGAAGCCAGCCATGAGGAATTCGCTTATCTGCATTAACCCAAAGATATAACCAGCGACTGCGGCGGGGCTTGCCTCTGGATCAATTGCAATGTCGATTGAATCGTCTGACATTACTTCGTCTGTGAAAGTCGAGACACTCACAAAAACTGTG
>CAYSVE010000039.1:0-17083 GCA_964434365.1 uncultured Anaerolineaceae bacterium
CGACCGGTGGCGGTCCCCTCGACGCGACGCATATCTTCCCCACGCGCATCTACGAGCTTGGCTTCGGGCAGTTCAACTTCGGCGAGCCTTCGGCGTACGGTGTGGTCTCCGTGTTGATACTCGCCGTGTTCGCGCTGCTGTACCTCAACGAATTGCGCGCCCCGGCGAACGAAAGGTAACTGAGCGATGGTCACTGCAAGGCAACGTTTCTACAAGAATTCCGCCGTGATGATTTTGCAACTCGTGCTGCTGTTTATCGTGCTGGTGCCGTTCTTCTGGATGTTCAGCGTGTCGTTGAAGCCGCCCGAAGAGCCGTTCGCCATCCCCGCGCGCCTTATGCCAGAAAACCCCACCTTCGATAACTATCGCACGGCCTTCCGACCGGAGTTTCGGCGCTACTTTTTGAACAGCACCCTGGTTTCTGCGGCGACGGTTGTCGTGTCCATAAGCGTGGGGCTATTGGCGGCCTATAGCTTCAGCCGTTTTCAAATTCGGCTGCTATCGGTGGTGCTGGTCGGCATCATCCTCGCGCAGATGTTCCCCGTCGGCGCGATGATTATCCCCATCTACAAAGTGATGCGCGATTTGAACTTGCTCGATACGTATGTCGCGCTCATCGTGGCCTATATCACCATTACGCTGCCCGTCGCGATTTGGATGCTGCGTGGCTTCATGCAGAGCATTCCGCAAGACCTCGAAGAGGCGGCGATGGTCGACGGCGCGACGCGCTTGCAGGCTTTCGTCCGCGTGATTATTCCGCTGGCGCGCCCGGGTATCATCGCCACCGCCGTGTGGATAATCGTCGTGACGTGGCAAGAATTCCTGTTTGCGTTGGCGTTCACCTCCACGCAGACGATGCGCACGCTGCCGGTCGGCATGAACGATTTCATCGGGCAGTACGGCATCCGCTACGGCGAACTGATGGCAAGCTCGGTAATGGTGAGTGTGCCGGTCATCGTGCTGTTTTTCTTCTTGCAACGTTACTTCGTCGCCGGGTTGACGGCGGGCGCAACCAAAGGCTAGCCCGATGACCGTTCACCTGAAGGGAATGACGTGGGATCATCCGCGCGGCTACCAGCCGCTGGCGGCTTGTTCCGCGCTGTACGAGGCCGAAGCCGATGTCAAAATCTCATGGGACAGGCGCTCGCTGAAAGACTTCGGCGACCAACCGCTGAACGCCCTCACCGTGGCGTACGATCTGTTGGTCATCGACCATCCGCATGTGGGTATGGCCGCCGAAACAGGGGAGTTACTGCCGCTCGATGAGCACATACCCGAGGGCACACTGCGAACGTTGTCCGCGCAATCGGCTGGGCTAAGCCACGAGAGCTACCGCTACAACGGGCATCAGTGGGCGCTGGCGCTCGATGCGGCCATGCAATGTGCCGTCTACCGCGAAGACATGCTCGCCGGAGATCGGGTGCCGTACACCTGGGATGCGATCATCGAGCTAGGCAAAAAACTGCGCGGGGAGGGTAAGTATGTTGCCATGCCGCTCGCCCCGACCGACGCGATCTGTAGCTTTATCAGCTTTTGCGCGGGCCTTGGCGTGCCGGTCGGTATGGATGATACACTCATCACGGCGGAAGTTGGGACGCGCGCGCTGGAAAAGCTCCGCGAGATTACCGAAGTCGCACATCCGTCTTCGCTGGACTGGAACCCCATCCACATGCTAGATCACATGAGCAGTGCCGACGATGTCGTGTTCTGCCCGGCGACCTTCAACTACACGAACTACTCGCGCGATGGCTATGCACCCAAATTGCTGACGTTCACGATGTATCCCGGCATCGTAGGCGCGATTCTCGGTGGTACAGGCTTTGCCGTCTCTGCGAACTCCGCCCACATCGACGAAGCGTGCGCCTTCGGGGCGTGGGTGTGTAGCGCACCGGTTCAGAAAGGCCCCTACGTGGCCGAAGGCGGCCAACCCGGCAACATCGAAGCGTGGAATGACCCAGCAGCCAACGCGCTGACGAACAACTTCTTCAACAACACCATGCCCTCCCTCGAAGCGGCGATTGTTCGACCTCGCCACCCCGGTTTTGTAGTCTTTCAGGAGGGGGCGGGGCACATCATCCACGACTTTTTGCGCAACGGCACCGATATCGAAGCGTGCCTTGCGAGCCTCCGCGCGCTGTACGACGCGCACAAATAAATTAAAGGTTAGTGCGATGGATATGATTTTACCGCCAGACAACTTTATCCCGTTCGCCGACGGCCTCGACCATCCCGAGGGGGGGCCAGATGGCTACGTCTACGCTGGAGGCGAGGCGGGGCAAATCTACCGCGTGGACCCCAACACCGGCCACTACGCCGAATTCGCAAACACGGGTGGGTTCATCCTCGGCCTCGCCTTCGATGGTGGGGGCAACCTCTACGCCTGCGACAACGGCAACGACTGCGTGCAGAAAATCTCGCCGGGCGGTGTGGTGAGCGTCTACGCGAACGGCAACGCCGAGCGCGCGATGGCTGTGCCGAACTACCCGGTTTTCGATGCGGCGGGGAATCTGTACGTCAGCGACAGCGGCGGGCATCACCAGCGCAACGGCTGCCTGTGGCGCGTGAAACCCGGCGGCGACTGTGAGGTCATCAGCACGACGGTGAACAACTTCCCGAATGGCCTTGCACTCAGCAACGATGGCGCGTGGCTCTACGTCGTGCTCAGCAACTTGCCGGGCGTCGTCCGTGTGCAGTTGGGTGATGACGGCAACGTCGGCGAGGCGGAAACGGTCGTCGAATTGCCGTACACGGTTCCGGATGGCCTCGCATTCGACGAGGCGGGCACGCTATACATTTCGTGCTATACCCCGGCGCGCATCTACCGGCTGACGCCCGGCGGCGAGGCCGACGTGCTCGTCGAAGACTGGGAGAGCACGCGCATTGCCACGCCCACGAACATCGCATTCGGCGGCGATGATCGCCGCACGCTGTTTATCGCAAGCCTGGGGCGCTGGCACCTCACCAAAGGCGAGATGCCCGTACCCGGCGCAAAATTGAACTATCCAACCATAAAATAAAGGCGAAACACACATTATGAAAATGGCACTCGATGGGGTGCGTGTCATCGACTTTACGCAGATGATGCTCGGCCCCTGGGCAACGCAGTTTTTAGGAGACCTCGGCGCGGATGTCATCAAGGTGGAGCGCCCCGGTAAAGGCGAGTGGGAACGCAGCCTGCCCGCGATGGGGGAGTTCCTCGGTGGCGATAGCCCGTTCTTTCTGGCGATGAACCGCAACAAGCGTAGCCTCACCCTCAATTTGAAGGACGAGCGCGGCAAGGACATCGTCCGCGAGTTGGTGAAAAACGCCGACGTCGTGGTGGAGAACTTCCGCCCTGGCGTGATGGACCGCCTTGGCCTGGGCTACGACGACCTGAAGCAGGTCAATCCGGGCATTATCTACGCGGCGGGCAGCGGCTGGGGGCAGGATGGCCCCTACGTCAAGCGACCAGGCCAGGACTTGCTGGTGCAGGTGATGAGCGGTCTCGCCGCGCAGAATGGGCGTCGAAACGAGCCGCCTGTGCCCACCGCCGGGTCGTTCATGGACGCGAGCACGGCGATTACGCTGGCCTTTAGCATTACCGCCGCACTGTTCCACCGCGAGCGCACCGGCGAGGGCCAACGCGTGGATGTCAGCCTGTTCAACACGGCGATAGCCATGCAATGCCAGGAACTCGTCGCCTATATGAACCTCGATAAACAGTGGGAACGCAGCGAGGCGGGCATCGGCGCGCCTTGGTTGTCGGCTCCGTTTGGCGTCTACGAAACTAGCGACGGTTACATCGCCATTTCGATGAACCCGCTGGATGTGCTCGGCGACCTCATCGGCGAGGACCTCACCGAGTACGCCAGCGAAGAAGCGTCTTTCACGCATCGCGACACGGTTCAGCGCCTGGTGCAGGCCAAAGTCAAGCAGAACACGTCGCAGCACTGGCTGGATTTGTTCGGGACGAAGGACCTGTGGTGCGCCAAAGTGCAGGACTACGCCGACCTGATGAACGATCCGCAGGTGGCCCACAATGAACTCATCCAGACCATCGAGCACCCGAAGGCCGGCAAAATCAAGGTAATCGGCGTACCCGTGAAGATGAGCGGGACACCGGGTACTATTCGGCTGGCACCGCCACTGGTCGGCGAACACACCGACGCCGTGCTCGCCGAAGCCGGGTATACGCCGGAGCAAATCGCGGCCTTCCACGAAGAAGGTGTGGTATGAGCATCGTCGAATACGACCTGAAAAACGAAGCGGTCGCGGTCCTCACTTTCAACCGCGAGGAAAAAATGAATGCGCTCAGCACGCCGCTACTAAACGAGCTTGAGGCGCACCTCAAACGCATCGAGGCAGACGATGATATTCGTATAGTCATACTGACGGGCGCAGGCGAGAAGGCCTTCGTTGCAGGCGCCGACATTGCCGAATATGCCGAGGCCCCCGCCCAGGCCTTCATCGACTACCAGTTCAACAGCCGCCGCCTGTTCGACTACATCGAGGCGTTCCCCAAGCCAATTATCGGCGCGATTAATGGTTACGCGCTGGGCGGTGGCTTCGAAATTGCGCTGTGCTGCGATGTACTCATCACGAGCACCAACGCGCGCCTCGGACTACCCGAAGGGCTGTTGGGCCTCTCACCCGGCGGCGGCGGAACGCAGCGCCTCACACGCGCGGTGGGTAGCTACGTCGCGGCGGATGTGCTGCTGAGCGGCAATCGGCTTAGCGGCCAGCGTGCTTATGAGTTAGGCTTAGCCTCGGCGTGCGTCGAACTCAGCGACCTCATGGAGACGGCGCTCAAAAAGGCGGACTACATGCTCAAGGTGGCACCGTTGGCCCAAAAAGAAATGAAGCGCCTTATTCGGCTCGCGCCCGATGCCTCGCTGCCAACCGGGCTTTCGCTGGAGCAAGAGGTGTTGTTCCGGTTGTACAGCACCGAAGATGGCCAGGAAGGGATCGCCGCCTTCGTCGAGAAGCGCGACCCACAATTCAAGGGGAAATAAATCATGGGACGCGTAGAAGGTAAATCTGCACTGGTTACCGGGGCGGCGATGGGCATCGGCCAGGGCGCGGCGGCAGTGCTCGCGCGCGAGGGCGCATCCGTGGTGGTCGCCGACATCAACGACGAAGTCGGTGAGCAAACCGTCGCCGACATCGTTGCGAACGGCGGGGCTGCGCTGTACCAGCACTCCGATGTGAGCAATACCGACCACGTGAAGGCCGCCGTGCAGCGGGTAGTGACAGAGTACGGAAAAATCGACATCCTCGTGAACAACGCGGCGATTGCGCTCCCCGGCGGCGTTGTCGACCTTGCCGAGGAGCGCTGGAACAAAGTGCTCAACACCAACCTCACCAGTGTGTGGCGCGGGATGCACTTTGCGCTCCCGCACATGATCGAAAATGGCGGTGGGGCAATCGTCAACATCAGTTCCACGCAATCGCTGCTTGGCTTTAAAGGGTGGGCCGCCTATGCCGCCGCGAAAGGCGCCATCAACGCGCTCACGCAACAGGCCGCCGCCGATTACTCCGGGCACAACATTCGCATCAACGCGATTGCACCTGGCACCATCATGACGCCGCTGAACGAAAAAATCTTCGACGAAGTGGACGACCCTGATGCCCTCATCGCCACCTGGAACTCGATTCATCCGTTAGGGCGCTTCGGCCAAATCGACGAGGTTGCGCAGGCGATTTTGTTCCTCGCCAGCGACGAAGCCTCGTTCATCACCGGCACACTGCTCCGCGTCGATGGCGGGCAGGTCATTAAGGGAGACTGATACCGTGGCACAATTCATTGGCAATAACTGGACTCGCGCCGAACTCAGCGCGCAGGTGGGCCACATGCGGCAGATTGCAGGCGTCCGCGCCACCGAATTTGCCGACGGCCCCGCGCGGGGTGCACGCGCCTTCCACGTGTACACCGGCTCCGGCCTCGCATTCGATGTGCTGGCCGACCGCGCGCTCGACTTATCGCATGTGACGTACAAAGGGCGCTCGCTCACGTGGTCGTCGTCTTCGGGCGATTCGCACCCCGCCTACTTCGAATCGGCGGGGTTGGGGTGGTTGCGTTCCTTTCCTGGTGGTATGTTGACCACCTGTGGCCTCGATACGTTCGGCAGCCCCTCGGAGGATGCAGGCGAGTCGTTCGGCATCCACGGGCGGGCGAGCAACCTGCCTGCGGAGCAAGTCGGCTACCGCGAAAGCTGGGACGGCGACGACTACCTGCTGGAGATTAGTGGTCAGGTGCGGCAGGCACGCCTGTTCGGTGAAAACCTCACGCTGCACCGCCGCATCACAACTGCGCTCGGCTCGAATGCCTTCACCGTAACCGATACGGTGACGAACGACGGCTTTGCGTCGCAACCGCATATGATTTTGTACCACTGCAATCTCGGTTTTCCGCTGCTAAGCGCCGACGCCGAACTCATTATGGACGCCGCAGAAACGCATCCCCGTGACGCCGACGCTGAAAAGGGCGTCGACAACTGGAACACCTTCCACACGCCGACAGCAGGCTACGCCGAACAGGTTTTCCGGCACGTCGTCACGCCCGATGCGGAGGGCAACGCCCGCGCCGAACTCCGCAACCCGGCAACTGGCCTCGCACTGAGCATCACCTATAGCTTCGATACACTGCCGCACCTGTTCCAGTGGAAGATGATGGGCCAGGGCGCATATGTGCTCGGCGTCGAACCCGCGAACAGCAGCGCCGTCGAAGGGCGCAGTGTCGCGCGGGCGCGCGACGACCTGCCGATGCTCGAACCGGGCGACACACGAGCGTATCGCCTCACCTTCGAGGTCACCGAGCTTTAGCCACCCACGCCTCGAAGAACCGCCGGGTGGCGTCGTCGGCGGGGTAGTGGCTCTCGATACGCAATTCCTGCACGGTCACATCGATGGCCGTGCCGAACGTGGTCATCGTGGAGAACAAACTTAGCTCTACGTCGCCCTTCTTCAGTGTGAATGTCAGCACTGGCAGTTGCGACGGAAAACTACTCGATGACGCGGTGGGTGGTTCACCACCGCTCATCGCTACGCACTCGGCATACAGGGCCGCGAGGTCACGGTTCTGGTAGGTGATGCTCTCCTCACGCAACCGGTCGAGCAGCGAGTCGCGCAATACCGGCCAGTCCGCAAAGTACGGCTGCAACCCCTCCGCCGAAAACACCATCCGGTACAGGTTATCGAACTGCTGCATCATGCGGTCATCGCCGCACAGCCATTGCCCCAACGCCGCAAAGCTCCGGTTCGCCATCACGAAGTCGTAGGCCCGATTCGTCACCACGACCGGGTACGGTTCGTGCTGGTCGAGCATCCGCTGGAGCGCTGCCCGCACTTGCCCGCTGCGGTCGTCATCGAGCGTCCACGCGGAGTAGCGCGGCGCATACCCCGCAGCCACCAACAGCGAATTTACATGCCGTAGCGGCAACCGCAGCGCCGCTGCAAGGTCCAGGATGAGGTCGGAACTCGGGTTGGCGCGGCCTGTTTCGACAAAGCTGAGGTGCCGCGTCGAGACGTTTACATCGGCGGCGAGGTCCATCTGGCTCAGCCGTCGCTGTTTGCGCCATGTGCGCAGCAAATCGCCGACTTTTTCCGAGGAAGTTTCGTGAATCATGGTCGATTTTACCTGCGAGGTAATCGCTTCGGTCTGGGTTTTTTCGTACTGTGTAAACAACCTGATGCAAGCAAGTCTACCAGAAAGGTAATTCGACATGAAACGCTTCTACCTGCTGATGGCAATTCTCGGCACCGTCATTCCGTGGATATTCTTTACCCGCTTTATCGGCGTCGAGGGCTTCGATATTCCGCTGTTTGCGCGTAGCCTGTTCGTGAATGGCGCAGCGGCGGGCTTCTCTGCCGATCTCCTGCTCTCACTACTGACGTTCTGGGTGTGGTCCTTCGCCGATTCTCGCAAGAAGGGTGTCAACCTGTGGTGGTTGGTGATTCCTGCCGGTCTCACCGTGGGCTTGTCACTCGCGATGCCTTTGTACCTCTACCTGCGCACCGAATCGCAGCCTGCGATGGTGCCTGCGACGGCGTAACGTCCTACCCTCGCCTCGAATCCGCGCAAACGGGTGAATCCACGCGCGGGTTCGTACCCAAATCAACACGATGCCACAGGAGCAAATTGCGTGTACACCATAACGCATTCCACGTATATCGCGGCCCCGCCAGAAGTTGTCTGGCAGGTGCTAACCGATTTCAAGACAAATGGCGAGCAGGCTCCGAATCTGCTGTATCAAAAGCCGGAGTTCGACACCGAGGGTGCGCTGGTCGGCAGGGTTTGCGCAAACAACCAGGGCGAATCCTGGCGTGAAGATGTCCTCATATGGGAGCCACCAATGCGCTACCGTACGGCCGTCGACACAAGCGATTATCCGTATCCGTTCGAGACCATGATTGCAACAAACGCAATCGAAGCAGAACGCGACGGTACGCGTGTCACGGTCACTTATGACTTCGAGCCGGATTTCCGGCAGCCTTTGAAGTGGGCGATGGCCATTTTCACACAGGTCTACATGCGCCGCATCACCCTATCTGCGATGAAAAACTGGGCAATCGACGCGAAGAGACTGGCAGCAAATGACGTAGAAGCGCAAGCAAGTGCCTGACCGAGCGGTTGCCGTTCTTCTGCTGCTGGTCGGGGGCGTCAACATTTTGCCAGTGGTGGGCGTGTTGGGGGCCTCGCGGCTCACCGATTTGTACGGCCTGCCCTTCGCCGAGCCGAATTTGCTCATCCTCATGCGGCATCGTGCCGTCCTGTTCGGTATCGTCGGTGGAATCCTCATCTACGCGGCGTTCAACGCGTCGCTGCGACCGCTGGCAACCATCATCGGCTTCGTCAGTATGGTGTCCTTTGTGCTGCTTACCCTTGGCGTCGATGGGGTCAACGCGGAGCTACGGCGGGTCATCATCGCAGACGTCGTCGCGTCGGTGATGCTGGGTATCGCTTACATGCTGAACCTACTCCCCAAATCATGAAAACACAAAAGCCCCGTGCACATTCGCACGGGGCCACCCAGATTCAGGCGTTGACGTGCTCCCATTCGGCGTCACGCAATTCGTGGAGGGCGCGCCACATCGGCGAAACAGCGACCGCGCCCAACTCCCGCACCAGTTCGCGCGCCGCGAGGCCGATAATTGCGCCGAAGGTGGGGTAGGCGAGTTCGAGGTCCGCCAGCTTATCGACCGGCATCCCGCACTTCATCCCCACCGATACCATCGACACGATTTCCACGGCCTGTTCACCGACGGCGTGCGCACCGAGCACTTCCATCGTGTCGCGGTCGACGATGAGCTTGAGGAAACCCACACGCCGGTCGTCGATGACGGCGCGGTCGAGGTCGGCGTACGGCACCGTCGACACGGCGACGGTGTGCGCCTCGCGCGCTTGCACTTCGGTGAGGCCGACGCCGCCGTATTCTGGGTCGGTAAAGCCGCCGTGGGGCACGAGTTCATGTTTGGCAGGGAGTTCCGCACCGAGCAGCGCATTTTCCGCCGCGACCCGCGCCTGATACCCCGCGCTTTGCACAAGCATCATGCGGCCCGTTACATCACCCGCCGCATAGATGTGCGGAGCGGTCGTGCGGAGTGTGTCGTCGGTTTGGATGTACGTGCCGCGCACCGTCTCGACGCCTGCCGCATCGAGGCCGATATCCGCGACGTTGCCTGGCCAACCGACGGCAAGGATCACCGCGTCCGTGTCGATAGCCTGTTCCTCGCCCCCGTGGGTGTACACAAATCGGTACGCGTCACCCGCCTTTTCGATGCGCTCGATGCCATCGAAGCCGGTAATCACATCGAGGCCGCGTGCCTGGAATTCATTGGCGACAAGGTCGCTGATGCTTTCATCCTCACTCAGCAATATGCGCGGTGCGATGTCCATCAGCGTAACTTTGCTGCCGAAGGCCTCGAACACCGACGCAAGTTGCGCGCCAGTCGCGCCGCCGCCCACGATAACCACCCGCGCGGGCTGGTCGTCGAGCGACCACACATCGCTGTGGGTGAGGGCGTGCTCTGCGCCGGGGAAGGGCAGTTTGCGCGGTGAGCCACCGACCGCCAACACGAACCGCTGCCCTTCGATGCGCGTGCCGTCTGCCGTTTGGACGGTGTGCGGGTCGATGAAGCGTGTATCACCGGCGTGCTCGTAGGTCATGACGCCCGTCTCGCGCAGGTGATCCAGTAGCTGCTTCTTGGTGTGCATCTGCTCGATGACGTGCTGGGTGCGTGCCAACACCGCTTTGAAGTCTACGGTGGGGCGGTCGCTCATGTGGATGCCGTAATCGGCGAATTGGTCGGCATCGCGCAACAGGCGCGCTGCCTTTGCGAGTACGCGCGTCGGCACACAGCCATCGTTCGTGCAGATGCCACCCAAACGACCGCGCTCAACAAGGGCGACGGTCGCGCCAAGCTCGCGGCCACGCAATGCCGCGACGATCCCAGCCGGGCCACCACCCAATACCACTAAGTCGAACATACCGTCTCCCGTGTTTTGTGCTTATTTTCACAAAGTGTACATCGAACAGGTTAGCACAGGCTGAATAGATGTGTAAAAACGGCCTAAACGGAAAGTGGGCACAAATGGGTTTCTGACGGTAGAATAACCGTAACGCAAATTATCCCAAATTTATCCCAAATATGACTGACTACATCTTCGGCTACGGCTCCCTCATCAACCGCGAATCACGAATGCGCACCACACCCGACGCCTTCGACGCTGCCCCTGTCATCGCGAAAGGCTTGGCGCGCGGCTGGTGGGTGCGCGGGCAGCGGCCTGGTTTGGGGCCGTGCTTTCTCGCGGTCGAGGTTCAGGCCGATGCCGTGTGCAATGGTGTGATTTACCCCGTTAGCACCGATGGCCTGGCCGCAACCGATCGGCGCGAGGCGTCGTATCACCGGGTGCAGGTGCCGCCAGGAAACCTCACCATGCTCGACGGTAGTGCCGCCACCGCAGTCGATGGGGTAGTGTGGGCCTATGTCGCCGACCGCGATGCCCGCCAAAACCCCGACCCGAATTATCCCATCGTGCAGTCCTACGTCGATATTTGCCTCACGGGCTGCATCGAAGTCCAGGAAACGTACCCCCTCGCCGCCGAGGCCGGGTATGCGAAGATGTTCATCGAAGAAACGGCAGACTGGAGCATCTACTGGGAAAACGACCGCCTTCACCCGCGCAGGCCCCACCAGTATGTGCCGCGCGCCTTCGAAATCGACCGGCTGCTAAGCATGCACCTCACGGACTTGTTCGCGAAAATCAAGTTGGCCCCGGCTACCTGGGAGGACTGACCGATGGAGTATCAGATTTACCCCAATGCGGACGATTTGGCCGCAGCAGCCACCGAATTCGTCGTGAAACGCATCCGCGATGCGGTAGCACATCGGCGCGTGGCGCGGGTTGTGTTCGCGACGGGCAACAGTCAGCTCGACTTTTTGGAGCGCCTGCTGCAAGCCGATGTGCCCTGGGACAAAATTATCGCCTTTCACCTCGATGAATACGTCAACCTGAGTGAGACGCACCCGGCGAGTTTTCGCCTTTACCTGCGCGAGAAACTATTCTCGAAGGTAAGCATGCGCGAGGTGCACCTGCTCAACGGCAACGCCGAAGACCCTTACGCCGAATGCGAGCGTTACACGGCACTGTTGAACGCGGGGCCAATCGACCTCGCCTGTGTGGGCATCGGCGAAAACGGTCATCTCGCCTTCAACGACCCTCCGGCTGACTTCGAAACGAATGAGTGGGTGCACGTCGTCGAGCTAGACGACGCGTGCCGCACGCAACAGGTGGGCGAGGGGTATTTCGCCAGCGTTGCCGATGTGCCACCGCGTGCCCTCTCGATGACGGTACCGGCAATCATGAAGGCGGCTTCGATAAGCTGTGTGGTGCCCGACCAACGCAAAGCCGAGGCCGTAGCGGCGGCCATCCTCGGCCCGCTGACGCCAGATTGCCCGGCCACCATTTTGCGCGAACACAAAAACTGCCGCATTTTTCTCGATGCCGAGTCGGGAGGGCGCTTGACAGCCAAGCCGAGGTAACTTACACTTTATAATATGAAAATTAGTTCCACTTTATGAAACTGCATTTATGAGCACGGTGCTAGATACCAAGTATGAGATCAAGGTGCTGCGGCGCACGTTTCGCATCCTCGACATTTTGTTGGAGGCCGGTGAACCGCTTAACCTGGAAACCATCAGCACCCGTGCAGAAACCCCCAAATCCACCACATTTCGCATCATCACCAACCTGCTGAACCACGGTTACATCACCGAAACCGAGCGCGGCTACTGGCTCGGCCTCAAGCTAATGCGCTTCGGTAGCGCAGTCGAGGAGAAGCTCGATATGCGCGCGGTCGCGGCGCCGCATTTGCGGTGGCTCAACGAGCGAACCGGCGAAACGGTCTACCTCGCAACGCTGACGCGTGACTACGCTGTCATGTACCTCGATAAAATCGCCAGCCAGCAGCCCGTCGGCGTGACGCTCCATGCCACCGGTATGACGCTTCCGATGCACTGCACTGCGCTCGGCAAGGCGATGGCCGCGCACCGACCCCGAGATGAGGTGCAACAATTCATCCATCACAACACGTTACAACCGTGGACGCCCTCGACCTTCACCGTCGAGGCCGAACTCTTGGCCGAACTCGACCGCACGCGCGCCCGTGGCTATGGCATCGACGATGGCGAGCGCTCCGAGAGTATTCGCTGCATCGCTGCGCCGGTGACCAACCGGCAGGGGGTGGTCGTGGCGGCGGTGAGTGTCGCCGGGCCAGTCGAGCGCATGCCGAATCCCTTAGTGGGCTGCGATTTGGCCGAAGACGTGGTGGAAGCCGCCCGGCGTATTTCTGTTGATCTTGGCACGGTATGACGGAGGTTGAGAAGCCACCGACAGCCGTTTGCGAGATGAAATGTGTTTCACGAATAGAGGAAAAGGATTCTTTGCACATGAAGACACTGCGTTACCTTTTGATCGCCGCGCTGGTGGTGCTCTCGGTGAGCATCGTAGGCGCGCAGGATATGACCTTCAACGAGGCCCCGGCCTTCGCCGAGATGGTTGCTGCGGGCGAGCTTCCGCCGGTGGCAGAACGCCTGCCCAGCAATCCGCTGATGATGGAAGTCGTCGACGAAATCGGCACATACGGCGGTTCGATGCGCCGTGGCTTCCTTGGCCCCAGCGACTACAACAACCACACCCGCATGGTCTACGATGCGCTAGTGCGCTACACCGCCACCGGCGACGCTGTGGTGCCGCACATCGCCGAAGACTTGACTGCCAACGAGGACTTCACCGTGTGGACCGTCAGCCTGCGCGAGGGCGCGAAATGGTCCGACGGCGAGGCCTTCACCTCCGAGGACATCATGTTCTGGTACAACGGTGTTGCGCTCAACGAAGAACTGAACGCCACCCCGCCATCGTGGATTCTCAACGGCGACGGCAGCGTCGCGGTTGTCGAAGCGCCGGATGACTTCACGGTCACCTTTACCTACGCCAGCACCAACACCGCCTTCCCGCTGGAACTCGCCAACAAGGACGGGGCCGACCGCACGATCGCGCCGTTCCTACCCGCGCACTACATGTCGCAGTTCCACCCGGCCTTCGTGGAAGCCGCCGACCTCGACGCGATGGTCTCCGACATGGGTTTCAACACCTGGCCAGAGCTATTCAGCAACCGCGCTTTCCCGCCCGATAACATCGAGCGCCCGACGATGGCCGCCTGGTACCCGGTGACCTCCCTCGCCGACCAGACATTCCGCATCGTGCGTAACCCGTACTACTTCGCCGTCGATACCGACGGCAACCAGCTCCCGTACCTCGACGAAATCGTCTTCAACTTCTACAGCGACCGCGAAACCCTCAACCTCGCTGCTGTAGCCGGTGAGATCGACTTCCAGGCGCGCCACATGCAAACGACCAACTTCCCCGTCTTCCTGGAAAACGCCGAGGCCAACGGCTACGAAGTCGTGAACCTGCCGTCCTTTGGTGGGTCATTCACAGTGCTCTTCAACATGACGTTCGAAGATCAGGCCATCCGTGATGTCTTCAACATCGCAGAGTTCCGCCAGGGCCTCTCGCACGCCATCGACCGCGACGCCATCAACGAGTTGGTGTGGCTGGGCCTCGGTGAGCCGCGCCAGGCCGTGCCGCCGAGCTTCCACCCGTACTACCCCGGCGACGACGCCGCGTTCGCCTTCACCGAGTACAACATGGATCTCGCCAACGAACTCCTCGACACGGCTGGTGTCGTCGATACCGACGGCGACGGCTTCCGCGAGCGCCCAGACGGCGAGCCGCTCACGCTCACTATCGAGGGCGGCGCCAATCAGATCGGCGTGGACTCGCTGGAACTCATCGCCAACGACTGGAATGCGGTCGGTGTTCGCACCGAAGTAGACCTGTTCGAGCGCTCCCTGTTCTTCGAGCGCAGCAACGGTAACCAGCACATGCTTAGCTTCTGGCAGATGGATACCTCCGCCTTCCCGTTCAGCGCGAACCCCAAGACGCAACCGTCGAAGGCCAGCGGCATTACCGACTGGGGCCGCCTGTGGATCACGTGGTACCAGAGCGGTGGCGAGCAGGGCGAAGAGCCGCCGCAGTGGGTGAAGGACCTCGAAGAGCTGCACGTCCGTGGCGGTACTGTGGGGCCGGAGGAGCAGGTCGCGATTGCCCAGGAAATCTACGACTTCTGGGGTCGCGAGCTAATCCACATCGGCACCGTGGGCCTGAACCCGAATGTGTTCATCAAGAACGCCAACGTCCGCAACTTCCCCGAGGTTGTCGGTAACGACTGGCCCCTGCGTACGCCGGGTAACATCAACCCAGAGCAGATTTTCATCGCCGAGTAAGCAAATTCGTGCACGACGCGGGCGGTGGGGCAGTTGCTCCACCGTCCGCAATCTCAAGTTAGTCGTTTTTTACGGAGATGGGCCGATGCTGGGCTACACCTTCAAGCGCCTGCTGCTGCTGCCGGTGTTATTATTTCTCTTTTCTATTTTGATCTTCCTCATCATCCAGGCCCCGCCAGGTGATTTTGTTTCGGCGTATATCGCCCAGTTGGCGGTGAGTGGCTCCAGCGTACAGGCGGAACAGGCCGATGCGCTGCGTCAGCAATACGGCCTCGACGAGCCGATGTTCGTGCAGTATTTCCTGTGGCTCGGCAACATTTTGCGCGGCAACTTCGGCATTTCGATGGAGTACCGCGCGCCCGTCGTCGACCTGATTGCCGACCGCCTCGCACCGACGATTATCCTGGCCCTATTCGCGCTTGTCGTCACGTGGCTGTTGGCGGTGCCACTGGGCATCATCGGCGCAGTGCGGCAACACAGCATCATCGACTACGTGTTCACGATTTTCGCATACATCGGTGTCGCGACGCCCAATTTCCTCATCGCGCTGGTGTTGATGTGGCTGGCCTTCTCCAATTTTGGGGTGAACCTCAGCGGCCTCAACAGCGCCGAATTTCAAGACGCACCGTGGAACCTCGCCCGCATCATCGACTTTATCAACCACTTGTGGATACCGATGTTCATCCTCGCGCTCGACGGCACCGCGCGCCTCAGCCGCATCATGCGCGCCAACCTGCTCGACGAGCTGAACAAGCCCTACGTCGAGGCGGCGCGTAGCCGAGGTGTACCGGAGTGGCGCCTGATTATGAAGTACCCAGTGCGCATGGCGCTTAGCCCGCTCATCAGCACGATAGGGTGGTACCTGCCGCTATTGTTCAGCGGTAGCCTCATCCTCGCCACGGTGATGAACCTGCCGAATATCGGCCCGGTGCTGCTGCGCGCGCTCACCAACCAGGATATGTTTTTGGCCGGGGCGATTCTGCTCGTCTACAGCGTATTGACGATCGTCGGTACGCTCATCAGTGACTTGCTGCTGGCCTGGCTCGACCCCCGCATTCGCCTGGAGGAGGTGTAACCGATGACCTCGACCGCGCTCGATTTAGACCAGAGAGAGCCAGGGCCAGAGCAGCCTCCCTTCAGCTACGAGGAGACCGATGCGACGGCAGTTGCGCCCAACTGGAAGCTTGTGTGGTGGCGCTTTCAGGAACACCGGCTGGCGATGTTCTGCCTGTTTTTGTTCATTCCGCTGGTGGCAGCGGCCTTCGTGCCAGAGTTCTTTGCGACGCGCGACCCGCGCGCGACGTTCGCGCAGGAGTCGTTCATTCCGCCGCAGCCGCTTCGATTCTTCCACGATGGGCGTTTGATGTTGCACGTGCGCGCCGTCGACGGGCAGCGCAACCTCGAAACGATGCGCATGGAGTGGGTCACGCAGGACGATGTCATCCTACCGGTGAACCTGTTCGGGCGCGGCTACGAATACGACGCGCTGGGCTTCATCCCGGCGAGTCGCCATCTCTTCGCACTCGCGCCGGAGGTCGCCGATGAACATAAACTGTACCTCCTCGGCACCGATAGGCTAGGCCGCGATATGTGGTCGCGGTTGATGTACGGCACCCGCATTTCGATGAGTATCGGCCTTGTGGGTGTCGCGCTGAGTTTGTTCCTCGGGGTGTTGTTGGGCGGCCTCAGTGGGTACTTCGGTGGGGTCGTCGACCTCGTGATTCAACGCCTCATCGAGTTGCTACAATCGCTACCGCAGATTCCGCTGTGGTTGGCGCTCTCGGCGGCATTGCCCGAGACGTGGGGGCCGGTGCAGGTCTACTTTGCAATTTCGGTTATTCTGTCGATATTCGGTTGGACCACGCTAGGCCGTGAGGTGCGCGGGCGCTTTTTGGCCCTCCGCGAAGAGGACTTCGTGGTGGCGGCGCGGCTCAACGGGGCGAGTCAGCTTCGGGTAATCTTTATCCACATGGTGCCCGCGATGACGAGCCACATTATCGCCACCGCGACGTTGGCCGTCCCCGCCATGATTCTCAGCGAGACGGCACTCAGCTTCCTCGGGTTGGGCCTGCGCCCGCCGGTCATAAGCTGGGGCGTGCTACTACAAGAGGGTCAGAATGTGCAATCGGTGGCGCTGGCGAGTTGGGTGTTGTACCCCGGCATTATGGTCATCGCCGTCGTGCTGATATTGAACATCATCGGCGACGGCCTGCGCGACGCCGCTGACCCGTATCATAGCAATTAAACAAAGTGCTAA
>CAYSVE010000040.1:0-16860 GCA_964434365.1 uncultured Anaerolineaceae bacterium
GCTAACAGTGGATTTCCTCGGCCTGTCCACGCTGACGATTCTGCGACGAGCCAGCGACCTCATCCACAAAAACCGGGGCACACGCTGGACGATGGATAACATCCCCTACCGTCCGCATGCTGGCGATGACCTCGAAGACTGGCAAATCAAAGAAAATGATATGCTCGCACGCACGTTCGAGATGTTTGGGCGTGGCGAGACCGTCGGTGTGTTCCAGGTAGAAAGCACGGGTATGCAGCAGATGCTACGCGGCATGCGCCCGAAGAAGTTCGAGCACATCATCGCGGGTATTTCGCTGTACCGCCCGGGTCCGATGGACTTCATCCCACGCTACAACGCGCGTATGCACGGCGAAGAAGCGATTCCGTATCATCACCCCAAGCTCGAGTCGATCCTTGCTGAAACGTACGGCGTCATCACCTATCAGGAGCAGATTCTCCAGATTGCCGGTGAGTTGTTCAGCTACCCGTTGGCCGAAGCCGACCTCATGCGCCGCGCCGTCTCGAAGAAAAAAGAGAAGGAACTCATCAAGCACAAGGCGCTGTTCATCGAGCGTGGCCCGCAAAATGGCATCGATGCCCAAACGAGCGAGGAAATCTTTAAGGAAATAGAGTTTTTTGCTAATTACGGCTTTAATAAGTCTCATGCCGCAGACTATGCTGTTATTACGGTTCAAACAGGGTTCCTTAAGTGCAACTACCCTGCCGAATACATGGCTGCGCTGCTCTCGGTTTACCGCGAAGACTCGACCAAAGTGTCGACCTTTTTGGAAGAATGTGGACGGCTGAACATCGATGTGCTGCCGCCGAGTGTCAACCATAGCGCCTTCGATTTCGACATCCAAACGCGTGAGGACGGCACGCAGGGCATTCGCTTTGGCATGGCCGCCGTCAAGAATGTGAGCGTGAACGGTGCCCGCGCGATAATCGAAGCGCGTGATGATGGTGGGGTATTTGCCGACCTTGAGGACTTCTGCAAGCGAGTCGACCTGCGGCAGGTTGGGAAGCGCACCCTGGAAAGCCTCGTTAAGACGGGCGCACTCAGCGATTTCGGTACGCGCCCACAATTGCTTCTCGCGCTAGACCGCATGGTCCGCTTCAGCGGCGATCATCACAACGAGAAGGAGGCCGGACAGGCCAACATGTTCGGTGAGATGGGCGGCATGTCCGATGAGTTGCTGAAGAACCTACCCAACGAGCCAGAGGCGTCTCAGCGTGAAATGCTGGACTGGGAAAAAGAGTTACTTGGCTTCTACGTAACCAGCCACCCGATCGATGCGGTGCTCAAAATCGTCGACCCCGGTAATCTCACGCGCACGATTGCGCTCCGCGATGAGCTGGATACCCCGCAGGATCGCCCGGTAGCGATGGTGGGGCTGGTGAGCGGCGTCCGCGAGATTTTCACTCGCAAAGAGGAACAGATGGCAGTCATCCAGCTAGAAGACCGGTACGGAACCGTGGAGGTCGTCCTGTTCCCGCGCACATGGCTGAAGTTCAAGGATATGGTGCGCGAGCGTGAACACGGTGTAGTGTTCATCCAGGGGAAGGTGGACCGCAAGCGCGGTGATGCGCAGATTATCTGCGACGCGGTGATGACGGAGTACGAAGACTTCAAAGCAGCCCGTGGCACGAACGGTGGTTACAACGGGGGTGGTTCGTATCGGCCACCACAGCACGAGTTTGCCCCGCCCCCGCTGGACCATGCACCGATGGAGGAACCGCCACCGCGTGACTTCAGTAGTGCCGACGACTTCGCGCCGCCGACATCCACGCAAACGCCCGAACCGGTTGTGTCGGAATTGGGGATCGACTGGGAGACTGAGCTGGCAAATTACGGCCAGGCTGCCGACCACGACGACGCAAGCGCAAAAATCGTCGATGTGTGGTTCGAGCGGACGGGAGATGATGACCGCGACCTGCGTCGGCTCGACCGCGTCTGCGAGATATTGGCATCGTACCCGGGGATCGATCGCTTTGTCGTCACCGTGCTTTCGGATGAAGGTAACTATCTGCTGGAATTCCCCGATGGCACAACGCAGTATTGCCAGGAACTCGTCGAGGAGTTGTCGCGGTTTATCGCTGTTGAGCACGTTCGAGTGCTCAGTAGCGAAAACCCGTTTTGAAACCCCGCGCCGCACGCATTAAAATAGGGTGCGACCGTAGAGGCGGGTATTGTTAGGGGAGTAAAACATCATATGAAACGAATCGCCGTGATGACGAGCGGCGGTGATGCGCCGGGTATGAACGCGGCCATCCGCGCTGTGGTACGCACAGCCTTAACCCACAACATCCAGGTTTTCGGCATTCGGCAGGCCTATGCCGGTTTGCTCGCCGGGGACTTTGAAGAACTGACAAGCCGTGAAGTAAGCGGCATTTTGCAGCGCGGGGGTACCATCCTCCAAACTGCGCGCAACGAAGACTTCAAAACGCCGCAGGGGCAACGCCGGGCGCTGCGACGGCTAAACGAGAACAACATCGATGGCATCATCGTCATCGGCGGCGATGGCAGCCTGCGTGGTGCGATGGCTCTGCATCGGCTGGAGGTACCGGTGATCGGCGTGCCTGCCAGTATCGATAACGATATTTGGGGTACCAATACCAGCATCGGTGTGGACTCCGCACTGAACGTGATCCTCGATGCGCTGGACCGCCTGCGTGACACCGCTAGTAGCCATCAGCGTGCCTTCCTCATCGAGGTGATGGGCCGTAACTGTGGCTACCTCGCGTTGATGGGCGGTATTCTCGGTGGTGCCGAGTTGGTCATCACCCCCGAGAAGGAAGTGCCGATGGAACAGGTTGCGCGCGACTTGGCCGATGCTTACGTGCGCGGCAAAACCCACGCCATCGGGGTCATCGCCGAAGGCGCATCGTATAAGACGACCGAACTCGCAGACTACTTGAACAAGTCCAACGAAGTCGGTTTCGAGATTCGTCTGACGATACTTGGGCATGTGCAGCGCGGGGGTAGCCCCACCGCCTTCGATCGTTTGCTCGCCACGCGCATGGGCGTCACGGCGGTGGAGCGCCTGCTAGAGGGCGCGAGCGGCAAGATGGTCGCGTTGGTTGGCCGCGATATGGAACTGTTGGAGTTGGAAGAAGTCACGTCGAAGACCCGAAACATCACCGACACGTACTACGACATGGCCTACGTGCTGTCTCGCTGACGATGGAACACCAAATCGACCCAAGGGCAGCGACGCCGGTGCTTCGGTTCCGGCTCGCTGCTGGCGAAGCGCTCTTTGCGACGGAAACGAGCGCGGCGTGGCTCTCGCCAGATTTCGAGATAAAAACCGCCCGCCGGGGTACCTTCGGTGCTCGCGTCACCGGTGAATCGATCGCGGCGACGACCTACACCGCAAAAAAAGAAGGCGCGCAGATCGCATTTAGCGCCGCCTTGCCCGGTGACATTGTTGCCGAGGCGCTCCGACCCTCAAATGTATTGATGATCCAACGTGGAGCGCTTTTAGCCGCAGAGAATACCGTGCGTGTGGGGGGCATCAAGCGGGCGCGCCTTGAGGGCACCGCCTACGCCGAGCATGGCTTTTCGGTTCGGCGGTTGGGGGGGCCGGGCGCGGTCTTCGTTGCCGGGTTAGGCACTGTTACCGAAACCCGTCTGGAATCCCCACGCGACTCACTCTGGGTCGAGCCATCGCACCTATTGATGTTCGACTCGTCTGTGGGCATCAAAGTAGAGCCGGTGTCGAACGCGGCCCACCTCGCCTACAGCGACGAGGAACCGCTTTACTATGCGATTCTCACTGGGCCGGGGCGTGTGTGGTTGCAAAGCGGCAGCCGAGGCATCCTGAATTTGATGAGCCGCGATAGCTAGGCGTCTACATCGGTGCCGATGTCGGCGACGCGCGCACCCGTCAGGCGGATAAGCTGGCTCACGGGCACGCGGAGTTGCATCCCACGTTGCCCGGCACTTACCATGATATGTTCGAGGTCGGTCGCGCTGCTATCTAGGTAAACATCCCAGTTTTTGTGCATCAACGCCAGCGCACCGATGCCGCCAGTCTGCAAGCCGGTCATGGCTTCGGCATCTTTGTGGGCGGCCATCTGTGCCTTCTTGACGCCCATCGCCTTGGCAATCTTTTTCAGGTCTAGCGCGCGTTCGCTCGCCACCATCGCAAGCGCGGGCTTCGCCTCGCCGACCGGCTGCACGACCAGCGTTTTGTATAGTAGATGGTAGGGTACCCCCAACACCTCAGCAACTTCCTCCGCATCGTGGACATCCGCTGGGTATTCCAGCGCTTCGTAGGGGACGTCGTTTGTCTCCAGCAGACGCATGCTGTTGAGTTTCTTGTTTTTTGCCATTGCTAGCGGTATCTCCTTTGCACGATGCGGCCAATGACATTCGGGATCAGGATATTGCCAAGCACAATCAGCCGGTCGATGGGACGTAGGGTGACGGAGTTCCGCCGTTTTTGAATCGCCTCGACGATAGCCGCCGCAACATCATCGGGTGTCATGTTGTGGATGTTATCGCCGGGGCGTTCACCGCCGAGACGGTTCGCATTGAAGTTGGTTGCTGTGCGCCCGACGATCATATCGGTTACGCCAATGTGACGGTCTTCGAGTTCCATGCGCAGCGAGCGGGCAATGCTGCTCACGAAGGCTTTGCTGGCGGCGTAGTATGCAGCGTTAGGTGCAGTCATATTGTATGTCACCGATGAGAGGGTGACGATGTGCCCGCCATCGTTCATGTGGGGTACCGCCGCGCGGATGCTGTGCAGGACGCCATCGATGTTGGTGCGCAGCAGCGTTTCGACATCGGGCCAGTCGGCCTCGACGATAGCACCCTTGTGACCCACGCCTGCATTGGCAACCAGCACATCCAACTGTCCGTAAGCGTCGATTGTTTCGGCGACAGCCCGCACGACGGATTCAGGGTTGCGCACATCGGCGATCAACGGCAAAAACTCACCCGCGACGGCAGCACGTGTCTCGTCGAGGCTAGCTTGGTTGCGGCCTGTTCCGGCGGTGCGGTAGCCTGCTCGCGCGAGGTGAATCGCCGTGGCACGGCCAATACCGCTCGAAGCGCCTGTGATAAACGCCACCGGACTGTTCTGCATGGGTTTGCATCCTGTTTTTTACATTCCCGCGATCATACCATGTGGTGACGCTGGTATAAAATAGAGACAGACGGCAACGTAAGGACACTGCATGAGCGATCAACCCCCGGTAACGCAAAGGCTACTACGCGCGGTACGCCCACCTGATAAGGTAGACGTGGCCCGCGCCTGGATACCCGTGCTACTTGCGCTTGGGGCGCTGTACGGCTTATTCCGTATCTTCCAGGGAGATTGGATTGCATTGGTGGTGTTTTTGCCGGGGTGGCTATTATTGCTTGGCCTGGCAGCCTACGAGCCACTGCAAACACGGCTGCTGCGCCGGCCCTTCGATGCACGCCATGTGTTGCATATCACGTTCTTGTGGTTGTATAGCGTGGGCTGGTTGTTCGTGCTGCGGGTGATGCTGGCCGCCTCCCCCACTGGCAAGGAAAGCCAGGTATTTTATGTGGCGCTGCTGGTGCTGCTGATGTTCACGTGGGCAGCACTGCGCGCCCTGTCCGTCGTGCTAACACCCTTCGGCTACGAGGTTTTCACCACGACTGTGCCTCTGTGGGAGCAAGTGCTGCTGGCTGCAAACGAATTGCTCGCGGGTGGGCTGTTGGCTTACCTCCTTGCAGATTTGCTGGTGCAGGTGTTTCAGCCATTTGTGTTTAGCGTGCAAGTGAACCCCACTTACGACACGGCTGTGGTGATCTTCGCGCTGATGTACTATGGTGGCATGCAGTTGCTGTGGGTGCAGCGCGGTAACGATTGGCTCAGCCGGGGCCGCGTGTGGCTGGTGGTGATGCGTGGGTTGCTGCCGTTTGTACTGCTCGTGCTGACGATGGCGATTGCCCAGCGATTTACCGACCGCATCGACCCGCGCACGGCCAACCTGCTCGGCAACAGCGATGTGAACCTCGCATTTTTGTCGTTCGCGCCGGTTGTTTGGTTGTTGGTCCTTGTGTTGAGTGTGCTCTTGCTTACCAGTCGGCGTGGACTTCGGCAGCGCTTGTTGCCCAGTGCGCTGCTTGCACACCTGCCGGAGCGAGTTCGGCGTGCCCTCGAAACGATCTCCGACGTGGACGTTGTGCTGTTGCTCGGCGTACTGCTGACGCTTGTCCCGGCGAATTTGCTCCTGCTCAGCGATAGCGGCGGCGTGGTAGACGCGCTGCGCGAAGTCGTGTTGCAGCGCGGCAGCGCCTTCATCGAAACATCGGAACAGGCCCTCGCATTGGTGTTTTCGTTGCCGTTTTACACACTCATCCTGGCGGTGATGATCCTTTATGCGCTCGTCATCGGTAGGCCAGACCTCAGTGCCGGAGACCGCGATGATTTGTTGCAGGTGCTACCGATAGGGTTCCTCATCGCGATGATTATCATCTTATACCTGTTTGCGGTGCCGTTCACGCAGGTTTTCACCGAGGGGCGTTTACCGCAGCTCTCGCGAGATTTGGGGCGTATCCTGGTGTTTTACGTGTTCGTTCCGTTGATTTTATTGTATGTTCACTTTTTCCTGTTGGTGCGTTGGCCCTATGGCCGTGGGCAATCGCGCTGGCGAGAGCGTCATGGCGCCGCGCTCGACCACGACCTGCGCGGCATCGACCGGCGTATCAACAACCTGAACCAAGAAATTCGAAAGCTGGAGGCTAACTGGCAGATTGTGGCCAAACGCACTGTCGATGCGGTGCAGAACGAACGCCTGGATATGCTCTATCGCTATGTGCGGCTCAATGGTGAGCGCGACGACCTGAACATGCAGCGTTTGCAAATCGTCGCGAAGCGCCAGCAACTCGCCGAAATCTCGGAAACACCCTACTCGGTGGCCGTCGCGCAACTGCCCACCCGCATCATCAGCATTGGATTACCCCTGCTGCTGGCAATACAGGTTTATCAATGGGCAATACTTAATGAAGGCTTACGCGAAGTTGTCAATAATCCCAACATTACGGTGCTAGACTTCATCGCAATCTTATTGGAAAACATCGAATTCTAAGTGAAGGGGGTTAGGTGGAAATCGACGAAAAAGCACATCACCACCTGCTCATAGACAAACTCCAACCTGTTGGACCACAAGATCATATCGCCGAAGCTGCCCGTAAGATTTTACTGGTGCATTTCGTTGCCTTTTTGGATAGCGCACCCAACCTCAACCAGGACATGACAGAGGATGTGTTGGCCGTGAGTTGTTCGCCGGTCAACAAATTACGCACGGTGTTCGACCTGTTAGGGCACGAGTACGACCCCACCTGCATCAAGCACTTTCGCAAGCGGTTGCGCAAGTTGGCCGAAGCCCTTAAAGAAGTGCGCGACCTCGACATGATGATCCACGATTTGGTGCTGCACGGCATCACAGTCAACGATCGGATGACAATTGCGGGGACGGTCGCGCACCTCGAAGCCAAGCGACTCGTCGCCATCGAAGACCTCGAAACGTTCTTGGAGAGCAAGAAGTATCGGCGTTTTCTGAAGGATTTCGAATCCTTCCTCACCGATGTCGAGCTAGACGACTGCCTTCGAGAAGAAACATCGCCCGCGACGCCGTATCAGGTACGGCATGTACTGCCGGTGTTGTTACATCAGCAGGTGGCACGCGTTAACGGCTACGAAGTGCTGCTGAAAGACCCCACTCAGGGAACAACAGATAATCTGTTTATCGAGGTGCGGCGTCTGCGCCATATGCTGTCGTTCTTCGAAGGGGTGCTAGGCACTTCAGTCGTAGAGTACATGCGCGCTGTCCAAACGCTTGAGGATCACCTCGCGCAGCTAAGCTACCTGTATACGACGCTCGCAAAGCTCATTCACATGCCCCGTCTGAGCTTCACCCCGGCGCAAATCGACGCGCTTAAGGACTATCGCCAGGGCCTCAAGCAGCAGCAGGCGGCCCTACTCGCAGACCTGCCCGATGCATGGGATGCCTTTCAGCGGCGGGCCGTGATGGAGCGCCTGATGCGTGCCCTGTTGGTACTCGTTTAGGGTATAACCACTGTGATGTTTTCATCGAGTGGGTAGCCGTCGCCGTTCGGCTCCCCATCAACTGTTATCGGCACCCGTTCCCCCGTAACCAAATCGTATAGGCCAATCGTGAGGGTGTAGCCGTCCCCCGGCGGAGCCTCCTCGTTGTGAAGGCGCAGGTCACGCTCATCGATGATGAATTCGCCGGGTTCCCAAACCAGGGTGGTGTAGTAGGCGCCGTTCTCGGTTTGGGCGGTGGGGCCATCCCAGGCCTGTTGAAGGTTACCGTCTGCGTCTTTGAGGTGGATGTACGTCATATAGTCACGTTCGGGTTGGGAGATGACTTCCCACATCATTTTGAAGACGACGCGCTCGCCGAGTTGGAATGTCGAGTTGCCGAGGTCATTGCCAAGGAACCGTGCAAAGTCGCCGAACAGCACCTCGCCATTGGTAGGGTTGACCACCGGCGGCTCGGTGTATCTGGCTCCGGTGTATAGCTCGTAAATCTCATAGCGGAAGATACCGTCGTCTCGCCACCATGCCCGCCGCATGATGTCCTCCCGGCCTAGCGCGCGCAATATTTGATTTTCTGCCGGGTCGATGCCCGCGTTTTCGTAGGCTCCTGTACCGTCCGGGTGGCTGTCTACGAAGTATGTTATCCCATCAAGTGCGCTCAGGTCGTGGGGTGTGTGTTCGTAATCGATAGTCGCTGTGGGGAAGAAGAACGGTAACCGCTGCACCCCTGGTGCAACAATGCTGGGCGGCTCGCCGTTTTCCGCCTCGTATTTTTCGAACCCGTCCACCATCCACATAAGCGCATCGTTGCCGCTGATGAGTTTGGCGCGGTCGTCGGTGAGTTCGCCGCCCCAAAGCCAATCCCAACCTACGAAGCTGTCGTACAGGGGGGCGATGAGACCCGGCAGCGCCAGAGTAACCGCGAGCGGTGCAACCCAGGCTCCACGCATCCGCGAGGCTAGGATGGCGACCGGAAGCATCAAAATGGGAACAATCGAAAACGATAAGCGTACATGATAGCTGTATCGCCAGAAATACACCACAAAGTAGGGTGCCGCGAGCATCAACATCCACGCGACAAGCGCGATACTTGGGTTTTGCAAGCCTATGCGGATGCGCTCGCGTGCGCCCCACACGAGCAATCCCATGCCAGCGATAATCAGCACCCACTCGAATATGCCAAGACGTGGCAGGCCATCCAACGATGGAAAGAACCACAACACCCAACTCGGCGGCACCTCGAAAAAACGAGCTAGTGCCGATGGCAAAATCCCGGCGAGGAACAGCGCGATTGCGCCAAGTACATGCCCTCGGCGCGATAGCGTCGGCCACAGGGCGATGACCGCCGCAATCGCACCTGCCAGCAACCAAAGCAACTGCCCACCGCCGCGCTCGGCAAGGGTGTACCAGTATTCTGGCGGGAAGTCGATTGCGTTGTGACCGAGCAGCACATTGCGCAGGTACCACACACCACCCAGCGGGATGCAGCACGCCGCAGTAAGCAACGCGACGCGTAAGCGCGGCCACCACGCGTGCCAGTCGAAGCGTACACGGATGAGGTCGGCAGCGGTGATGAGCGCCACGCCCAACGCGAAAGCGCCAGCAGTGGGCTTCGTCCATAGGGCGATGCCGTACACCAAGCCTGCGAGTGAGGCATTGTGACGCGGACGCTGGCCGTTCCACGCAGCGAAGAAAAATACCGTCGCCAGCGTCAGCAGAAATGTAAGCGGAATTTCGAGGTCGCCCATGCGTGCCCACGCCCCCACCGCCGGGTAGAGCGTCCACAGCCCTGCCAGCACGAAACCCGTTCGGCGGTCGAAGAGGCGCTTGCCGAGCGAAAACGCCGCCAGCACACTCCCGAGATGCAACAACGGCAGCACCGCCCGCGCGGCGTGGTCGCTCACACCGGTAAATAGCTGGGCGTAGGTGTATTGCAGGGGTAAAAACTGCGGGTAGTAATCGATGTAGGCCGGGATGCCGCCCGCGAGCGTGTACAGTCGCCCTTCGTAGCCGTAGACCCACAGCGCATCGTAGGCCGTGAACGGCCAATAGGCCACTACCAGCCATCGAATCACCAGTGCGGCCATGATGAGGACAATCAGCGTCCACTCTAGGCTTGTTAGAGGGATGAGCTTGGGGCGAGGTGCCGTTGACTTGCCTTTGTGCCACGCCAACCAAACGCCGACGACCGCCAGTGCGATCGTCCCGGCAAGTGTCGAATCCAGGCGAAGTATGCCGAAACTGCCGATCATGAACATCCACCCGGTGAGCAGAGCCGGGCCAGCAGCAAAGGCCATGGCGAACAGCAGCGGGCGGTCGGGCCAGTCCTCACGGGGGAGCAGGGCAAGTGCCCAGGGCAGGCCCAGGCCAATGTACACCAGCAGAAAGGTCGGGGTTGCGATGAGGCTGTTCGTAATCCAGTAGGGCATAGGTTACCGAAAAAAGCGGCGAGTCGATGGATATTCTGGGGAGTGCTGCAACGCGTCGCGGACGTAAAGCTGCACGACCCACATTATGCCCAGCGGGGCCAACAGGGCCACCACCGGGTAGGCGGGCAAATAGTATCGCTGCCACTCAAGCGGCGTCAAGAGCAAGGTGAACGCTAAGGTAAGCACGACCCACGTTCCGAATAGCCATCGGAGGGGGGCATCGACGGTAGGCGCTTTCAGGTTGCCGAATAGCACGAGCAACCCAAGCACAAATAAACCGAACACCGCGACCTCACTCGATGGCGGGTTGAGGCCGTCGTACACGGATGCTTCGTAAGCTGCGATTTCGTCTGTGATGAATTCTGCCCAGCCATCGACTTCGTAGAACATAGGCCGTGCAACGAACACCTGCCGCCAGAAGCCTACGAAGCGCGTACCGGCGGCCTCATCGGTGTAACCACCGAATACATCCGCTTGAATGTCTAGCAGGCCGCTGCGCATGTTTAGCACCTGGCCGGCACGTTCCACGGGGCCACCCCACCAGGCGGGGTTCAATCCGTAGAAAACGACGAGCGACAGCACCCCAGCAACGACCAATTGGCCGAAACGTTGCAAAAACTGTGGACGATTGTGCAGGACGGTATATAGCGCGGCTCCGGCAAAGGTCGAAAACACGACCACAACGCCGGTATGCTTGCTCGCGACTGCAAGTCCACTCACGATACCGAGTACAAGCGTCCAACCCCACGCACGAATCCCGCGCGTTCGCAAAAGATGTGCCCCAGCAAGCAGGGTCAGCATCGCGAAGAAGACCATGCTGCCCTCCATGATGGCACGCCGCCCATTGAGAATCACCGCTGGGCTTAGGCCGAAGTACAGGCTTGCCATGTAAGCGACAGGCCGCCCGGCCAGCGTTTTTCCTAAGAAGAAGATGATGACCACGGCACCCGCCGTAAACAGTGTCGATGCCCAACGCGACGCGTGAAGCAAGTCCTCGCGCGGGGCGTGGCCATTTTCGATGTTTGTGGGGTAGTCCCAGCCCCAATTCCACGGCTCGTTGATGTCGGCTTCGCTAAAACCGGCAGCTTGCCACGCCATCCCGATTGTTAACTGTGGAATAGTGCCGTTGATGAGCCGAAGCTCCTGGTCCATCGGATTTGCGGGTGTGAGGCTGTAGCGAATATTGGTCAGGTCACCCTCGATGAACTGGTCGGCGTAGTCGTGGCTCATGTATATGAGGGTGGACTCATCGCCGTGGTAGGGCACAAGCGGCAACCCGCCGATGACGTACATAATCAGGGTGACTACCCACAAAACGTCCCAGGCCCATCGTGGGTCTGGGACGTGCGTTAAACTCGGTTGCGGTTGATCCATATGGCTAGTTAATCGTCACCAGCACCTTGTTCTGTTCGACGCTCTGCCCGGTTTCGACGCTGACACGCTGCACCACACCGTCACGCGGCGCTTTGAGTTCGTTCTGCATCTTCATCGATTCCAGAATGAGGACGGTCTGGCCTTTGCTTACCTCCGCCCCCTCTGCGACTGGCACATCGACGACAAGGCCAGGCATCGGCGCACGGATGGAGATTTCCCCACTGTCGACATCGCCGCCGCCACGCCGCGAGAGCAACAATTGCGAGCGCTCGTCGAGGACGTTGATGTTGTACAGTCGCCCGCCCAACAACACATCGATCTCATCGCCATCGCCCTCATCGACGACGACTTCGTGCGATTGGTACTCGGTAATAATCGAAAACAGATCGCCACTGAGCGAGAGGAAGTTCACATCGCGCTCTTCACCGTTGACGAGAACCTTGTCGTCCGAGGTGATTTCGATCTCGAACTGTTTGTCGTTGATCTTCGTAATGTACTTCATCGGTTGATGCGCTCCCAGCGGCTGAGCCACTTCCAGTTGCTCGTGTCGCGCCCCGGTGCGCTCACACGCTGGCCGGCGAGTTGGCGCTTACGATGCGCATAAAGCGTCGCTGCGATAGCCGCGGTTTCGAGGTCGGATTCGGTAGGCGGGTTCTCGTAGGTGGACATGCTAAAGCGCTCTTCGACGAATTTGGTGTCGAACTTGCCCGCCTGGAAGCTCACGCTATCCAACAAGTTGAGGTGGAACGGAATATTGTGCTTCACACCCATAATGCTGTACTCGCTAAGCGCGCGGCGCATCCGCAGCACCGCCTCCGACCGGCTCTCGCCGCTGCAAATGAGCTTGGCGACCATGCTGTCGTAATAGGGTGTAATTTCGTAGCCTGCGTACACCCCAGCATCGACGCGTACCCCGGGGCCCGTGGGCGTTAGCAGTGTGGTGATGCGCCCAATCGATGGCAGGAAGCCGTTATACGGGTCTTCTGCATTGATGCGGCACTCGATGGCCCAGCCGTTCGGCTCCATCACGCTTTGCGTTGGCCCCATGCGCCGCCCACGTGCGATGCGAATCTGCTCTTTCACGAGGTCCACGCCCGTAACCAATTCCGTCACCGGGTGCTCTACCTGAAGGCGCGTGTTCATCTCCAGGAAGTAGAAGTTCTTGTGTTTGTCCACCAGGCACTCGATGGTGCCCGCATTCACGTAATCGACGGCTTGCGCAGCGGCGATAGCCATCTCACCCATGCGCTTACGCAGGTTCATATCCATGAACGGACTGGGCGCTTCTTCGACGAGTTTCTGGTGCCGTCGTTGGATGGAGCACTCGCGCTCACCGAGGTGAATCGTGTTGCCGTGGGTGTCTGCGAGTATCTGGAATTCGATGTGGCGCGCACCCTCGATGAGCTTTTCGATGTACACTGTGCCATCACCGAACGCGCTTTCCGCCTCACGGCGAGCGGTCGCGAGCGCGTTTGGCAGGTCGTCTGCGTTATAGACGGCACGCATCCCCTTACCGCCACCGCCTGCCGATGCCTTCACCATCAACGGGAAGCCGACTTTGTGCGCTGCCGCGAGTATTTCGTCGTCGTTGAGGCCCGGTTCGGTGCCGGGGACGAGCGGTACGCCTGCTTTTTTCACGGCCTCACGGGCCGAGAGTTTGTCGCCCATTGTAGAGATCGCGTATGGCGATGGCCCGATGAACACAAGCCCATCATCGGTGACGGCCTGCGCGAAGTCGGCATTTTCGGCAAGGAAGCCATAGCCGGGGTGGATGGCATCGGCACCGGTTTGCTTGGCTGCGGCGATGATATTCTCCATGCGTAGGTAGCTTTCGCGCGGGGCCGGTGGGCCGATGTTTACGGCCTCGTCGGCGTAGCGAACGTGCAGGCTAGCCCGGTCGGCATCGGAGTAGACAGCCACCGTGTCGATGCCGAGGTCGCGGCAAGCACGGATAATACGCACCGCAATTTCGCCCCGGTTGGCGATGAGGATCTTCTGGATGTTGGTTGTGGTTTGGTCTGCCATGGGTGCCTCCTACAGCGGGATATTCCCGTGTTTCTTCGGCGGGTTGCTGTCGCGCTTGTTCTGGAGCACGTTGAGGCCGTTGATGAGGCGCGCGCGCGTCTCGCGCGGCTCGATGATGTCATCCACAAAGCCGCGCGACGCCGCGACATACGGGTTGGCGAACTTCTCGCGATACTCGGCGACGAGTTCGGCCTTGCGCGCGTCGGGGTCTTCGGCATTAGCCAACTCACGCCGATGGATGATGTTCACCGCACCGTCTGGCCCCATCACCGCGAACTCCGCCGTGGGCCACGCAAGGTTGATGTCGCTGCGGATATGCTTGCTGCTCATCACGCAGTAGGCACCACCATAGGCTTTGCGCGTGGTTACGGTGAGCTTAGGCACAGTCGCCTCGCAATACGCGAATAGCAACTTCGCGCCCGAGGAAATGATGCCGTTGTGTTCTTGTTCGGTGCCTGGCAGGTAACCGGGCACATCGACGAACGTGACGATGGGGATATTGAACGCATCGCAGAAGCGAATGAAGCGCGCGGCCTTCTCGCTCGCCTTTATGTCCAGCACACCGGCGAGCACACCGGGTTGATTCGCCACGATGCCGACGCTGTGCCCGCCCAAACGTGCGAAGCCCACCACGATATTTGCAGCGTACTCCTCTTGGATTTCGAAGAAGTGGCCATCATCCACCACCCGGTCGATGACATCCTTCATATCGTAGGGCTTGTTGGGGTTCTCTGGGATAATCGTGTCCAGGTCGGCGTCACCGCGTAGTTCGTCGTCAGACGTCGCAAGGTAGGCTGGGTCTTCGAGGTTGTTCTGCGGCAGGTAGCTCACCAACTCGCGAACAAGCAGGAGGGTTTCGGTTTCGTTTTCGCCTGTGACGTGGCTCACGCCGCTCTTCGCAGAGTGCACCGACGCGCCGCCCAATTCCTCGAACGTCACATCCTCGTGGGTGACGGTCTTCACGACATCCGGCCCGGTGATGAACATGTAGCTCGTGTTCTTCACCATGAAGATGAAGTCCGTTAGTGCCGGGCTATAGACCGCCCCACCCGCGCATGGCCCCATAATCACGCTAATCTGCGGCACGACGCCGCTCGCCATCGTGTTCCGTAGGAAAATGTCGGCGAACCCGGCGAGGCTCTCCACGCCTTCCTGGATGCGCGCACCACCGCTATCATTAAGGCCGATGACCGGCGCACCGGTTTTCATCGCCATGTCCATAATCTTGCAGATTTTCTCTGCGTGGACTTCGCTGAGGCTGCCGCCCATTACCGTGAAGTCCTGCGAGTAGACGTACACCAACCGCCCATTGATGGTACCCCACCCGGTAATCACACTATCACCGAGAAACTTCTGCTTATCCATGCCGAATTCACGCGCGCGGTGCGTGACGAAAGCATCGACCTCATGGAAGCTGCCAGGGTCTAACAGAATGTCCAGCCGTTCCGTAGCGGTATTGCGGCCTGCGTCGTGTTGGCGTTTGACGCGCTCTGGGCCACCACCCGCGTGGCTCGCAGCTCGTTTCTCCCGCAATTCTTGGATTTTGTCGTCGGCGCTATGGCCCACGTTCTCTTGTACAGCCATAAACTCTATTCTCCATCATTCAATGCTCGGCCCCAAAGGGCGAGGAATAAGACCAGCCCAACCGCTATCACCAGGGCAGCCCCTACCCGAAAAACGATACGATCTCGGTCGTAGTCTGCCTGGGAAAAAGCCACCAGCCAGCCCGTGCTAATGAGCACATACCCAAGCAAAACCTTTGCCCCATAGCGTAGCGCATTCCGCCTATTGAGCGCGAATTGCAGCGCCACCAAACCGAAAACGATGCTCCACGCCAGTGCAGCCAGGGCATTTAATGCGCGAACCATACGAACTGTTTCGGTGATGGGTGTTCGAACAGCAGTGAAGGCCGCGCCGGCCTGTGCAATCGCCATAAACAGGGCTGGGAGTGCCAGCCAGCGGGCGCAACCGCGCCTTTGGTGAACTTGCGGCATAATGGAACGCATTATAACCTGTGCCGTTGGCTCTAGCTATGATAAACGCCGCCGGGCTGTATACGTTGCGGCGTGTCGCGTAGAATAAGGTGGCTTTAAGGTTGTGGAGAAGCGTATGAGCTTGGTGTTACTCGCTATTCTGGTAACAGCGGTCGTCATGTTGTTGACGGCCCTTATTATTGCTGTGTTGGCGACCATCATTCCAATCCAGGCCAATCGCTGGGGGCGCTATACCCTCGTGGTCGTGCTGAGCATTGGCTTCTTTATCGGTGGCATGCTCTTCACCGCGCGCTTCGTCGCGACGGCCTCGTTGGTTTGGCGCCCATACGATGATCATCCGCGCCGCTTGAGTGTCGTCGGTGTACCATTTGCCGACGCGGACTCCTACGTGCAAGCCTACGAATCATGGGTCGTGCTGCCGCCGATGATGCGCGGCCCCTGTGCGACCATTTCACGCGATGCCTGCCATATCATCGAGCCAGACCATGCGATGGTATCCGCGAGTAGTTACGGTATCATCTTGGTGTTGCTCGGTATACTCCCCGCCGTGACGGCGGCGTTGCTTTCCTGGTGGTTGCTCAACCGCCCAATGCGTTCAGAACCCGAGGGGCCTAAATCGTAACTGGCGGGCGATACTCACCGAATACAGCGCGCATCGTATGGCAGATTTCGCCCAACGTGACATCGTGCTCCACACATTCGATGAACAGCGGCATCAGGTTATCGCTGCCGCGTGCGGCATCTTCGAGGCGACTTCGCAGCGCAGAGACACGTGTATTGTCACGGCGTTCGCGCAGGGCGGCCAGTTTTTCTCGCTGGCTTTGCTCGATTGCCGGGTCGACACGCAGCAGCTCCGGCGATATTTCTTCCTCGATTGTGAATTTGTTGACCCCAACGATGATTTCGTCGCCGCTTTGTACTGCCCGTTGATAGGTGTACGCCGCATCCTCGATTTGGCCGTTTACATACCCTGCCTCGATGGCGCGCAGCGCGCCACCGAGGTCGTCGATTTGTT
>CAYSVE010000041.1:0-16586 GCA_964434365.1 uncultured Anaerolineaceae bacterium
CGACATCCGGCATCAGGTTGCGGAAGTCTGCGAAAATGCCGGGTTCGCTGCCGTCGTCGGGCGTCATCACATGGGCCGCCTCCACGGGGATGACCGTCAGCACCGCTTCGAGGGCCTGCGTCACCGTGACGAGGCCGGGCATCAGGTTGAGGTAAACGCGTGTGGCATCGGGGTTCGCGCGCGTGTTAAACGGGTAATTACCATCGGCGATGAGCACACCACTCCCGTGGCCGCTCGCGCCGAGGGTGCCTAATATCTCGGGATGAATGAGTTTTGCGGTTATCATCAATTTGCTTCCGTTGGGTGCAGTTAAATCGTATCCGCCGATTATACGGTTTGCGCGTCGACGCGGCGAAATTTTGGTCAGCTTCGCGGCCTAAACAGCGGCTAAGCGTCGGCGGGCTTATCCACCCAAACCGGGTCCGGGGTGATGCGATCCTCCGGGCGGCTGCCGGGGTCATCGAGGTCCGTATTGCTCAGCGTCATCAACGGCGCGACGCTCATGTCGTGGTCGCAGAGTGCCTGGCAACTCAGCCGAAACTTGCCCAGGTTGTCCTGGTCCTTGAGCTTGTCGAGTTCGGCCTGCGTCATTTTGTCCGGTTCGCCCGCCTCGTAGGTCACGCGGCAGGTCGTGCAGCCCGCATAGCCCCCGCACCGATGCAGGATATCCACCCCGCTATCCTCGATGGCATTCACAAGGCGCTTGCCGCTCGGGACATCGTACTCGGTTCCGTCGATCGTAAGTTTCGGCATCGTGTGTGCTCCCATGAATTATGTCAACTGCGCCAGAGTGTAGCGAGTGCGCATGAGGGTTGGCTTAGAGCACACCGTGATGAATAACACCCCACCCGGTTGGGGCACGGGTGGGGTATACGGCAAACTAACTAGGCCCGCATGGCCGCTGCGATGGTTTGCTGCAAGCGGCGTAGGGTAACGCGCTGTTGCAATGGCGCGTCTTCGATCCCTTGCGCGACCTTCGCGCGGAGGGCCAGCAGTAGCACGGTAATTGCCGAAGCATCCGCCACCTCGGCAAGGAACTGCCGACGGAGCTGAACCAGATCGTTTACGATTTGGTTCAGTTCCATAACGCCGGTTCCTTGCAAGATCAGGATATAATGGTCGAGCTTGCTGCCGAAGCCTTCGTCGCGTATCTCGAAGGCGTCGCGCACCGTGTTCGTGTGAATGAGCGTAAATGTCATCGTCATGGGGTTATCCTTTTCTCATCTCTCAGGGTAGGAATTGCTATGACACCGCAACGATGATGAATAAAAACTTGATGTGCCCACGATAACATTGGGTTTACGTTGTTCACAAATGGACTTTGGTACCAATGTGATTAATCCTTACTTTTCTTTGACAGTTATCACAAGGAACAAACTATGGCCCGTATCGTCTCGTTGTTGCCCAGCAGTACCGAAATCGTCGCTGCGCTCGGCCTCGACCGTCACCTCGTTGGGCGCTCACACGAGTGCGATTTCCCGGCATCCGTAAAGGACCTGCCAGCCCATACTGCCCCCAAGTTCGACCCAGACGGGCGCAGCTACCAAATCAAAGAGCGCGTGAAGGCCATACTGCAAGAAAGCGTCTCGGTTTACCGCATCAATGCCGAGCTACTCAACGACCTCAAACCGACGCACATCATCACCCAAACGCAGTGCGAAGTGTGCGCCGTCAGCTTCGACGAAGTCGAGCGCGTCGCCTGCGATTTCCTCGATACCCCGGCAGAAATTATCGCGCTAGCGCCCAATGCCCTCAGCGATGTCTTCGACGACATTCAAAAGGTCGCAACGGCTCTCGATGTATCAGAACGGGGCGAACAACTCGTGAAAGAGATGCGCACCAAAATGAACAACGTAGACCAACTGGCCCGCGAAATCAAAGATCAACCGACCGTCGCCTGCATCGAGTGGATTAACCCGTTGATGGCGGGCGGCAACTGGCTGCCCACCCTCGTCGAGATGGCCGGTGGACTCAACCTATTTGGGCGGGCGGGGGCACACTCGCCGTGGCTTAGCTGGGAGGTGTTGCGCAGCGCCGACCCGGATATCATCGTGTTGTTGCCATGTGGCTACGACATGGAGAAGACCGCTATCGAGGCCGAGGACCTACCCTATAACGATGGCTGGGAGGACCTCCGCGCTGTGAAAAACGGGCGCGTCTACATCACCGACGGCAACCAATTTTTCAACCGGCCCGGCCCGCGCCTCGTGGAATCGCAGGAGATACTGGCGGAAATTTTCCACCCGAACCGCTTCAGCTTCGGCCACGAGGGCACCGGGTGGCGCAAGCTTACCTCATAATCTCGGCAGATATTTATTGCTTTTTTGCGTAAAGGTCTTGGGGGTGAAAGTCGTCTAATCGCTGAATGATACGCTACAACAATTTTGGATAAGGAAACGAAATGCCATTCAGTGTGACCCAATTGCCCGACGAAAATGTCGTGATCGTGAAGCACACCGCCCCCTTCGACCCGAACACCGATCTCGCTGGCGCGCAGGCGCGTGTCGGCGAGCTACTGGAGCAGGTGGAGGGGACATTGTGGCGCGTCGAGGATATTTCGGCGGCCGAGATGAGCTTCGGGGCGTTTGCGGCTGCGATGCAAATTGCCACCAGCGACGGCCCCGGCTCGATGCGGAACCCCCGTTTGAAGGGCGTCCTTGTGGGGACCGACGAAATCGTGAAAATGGCTTCGGATAGCATCAAACAGGCGCAATACGGCGCCATCGAGATGCCTGCCTTCGCCTCTCAGGCAGAGGCCCTGGCATACATCCGCAAGCAGGGAGAATAACCCCTTCCGCGCCCAAATCGCAGCGACGGACGGACCGCCCACCGAATTATCGTCGTGGGCGACGCGAGACGCGTGTGAGCTTTACTTTACACGACGGAGAGGGCGTTAGCTGGAACGCCCTCAGGCCGCCGTATATCGTTTTCGCAGGGCACAAGCGACCGCAGCACGACCTGTGCGCTTCTACAACCGTGTGCGCATCCGGCGGCTGAAGAAGATCACACCCAGCAACCCGAAGGCCGCTAGCGCGATGAACGTGAGGCTGTTGCCGCCACCGACAAACTCATCGAACAGACCCGCTTCCGGCAGTGCAGTCGGCGTCGCGAGACCCGGCGGGTCCGTCGCCTGCGGTAGCTGGCCACCACCGCCACCGGCCTGCGCCGTCTGCGTGAGGCCATTGAACACATCGGCCAGTGCGGTCGCCGTCAGCGCGATGGCTGTATTCTGCGCCTCTACCGGGTCTGGACCGGCTGGTGTATCGGTCGGCAGGGCGGCCTGTGTCTGCAAGAAGCTCTCCGTCGCCGTTTGGCCGAGCACAAACTGTGTTGCCGCCATATCCGTCGGATCGACCGGCGAGGGGGTCGGCGAGGCGGGCACCGGCGTATTCGTCGGCGGGCGCGTGTTCGTCGGCGAAGGCGGCACCTCCGTCGGCGTCATCGCGATGGCCGTTTCGGTTCCGCCGATGTTGAAGGCCGCCGTCTCAGTTTCCGCCAGCGCATCCGCAACGGCAGCGTTCGTCAACACGATGGCCGTCGCCGTCATTTCGAGTTCGTTCGGCGCACCACCTTGCAGCGCAAACAGCAGCAAGCCCACCAACCCGATAACAAAGAGGCCAACCAACGCCGCCGCGATGATGATAAAGGTTCGGCTAAGCCCCCCGCCGCCGTCCCCTTGTGCGCCACCTTCGTCGAAGTTATCGAACTCCGGGTCGAGGTCGTCGCCCGCGTCTAAATCGGCGAAGTCCCCTTCGCCCAGGTCGACGTCGCCGAAGTCATCCTCGAAGCCGAAGTCGTCGCCCTCATCACCGAACAGGTCGTCGTCGTCGCCAAACAGGTCATCGTCGTCAAATAGATTGTCGTCGTCGAAGTCGTCGTTAAAGCCCATATTCTCGTCCTCTACAGTGCTTGTTGGCCCTACTCTCGGTAGATTATACGCGCACCATTAAGTGATGCGCAAACTGTGCTGCCGCCGGGCAATCGCCCTGCCCAACCGATGGTAAACACGGACAAATGCACATAACCGTGTAGGGGCCGACCCGTGTGTGACCCTCAAACAGTGCTCACAGCAAGGGGTTACCCCCTACAACCCATACAATTCCAGGTTCATCAGCGGTACATAGTCACTACGCCCACCGATGAGTTCCACCCGTGCGCACGGCAAACGCAAGCCGTTCGGCAGCAACACCGGTGCCGAGGGCAGCTCCACCACCTTGCCGATGAGGCCCGCATACGGCTCTCGGGTGATGCGCACCGGCGCCCCGGCCCGCAACTGCATACTCGGGCGCAGGCGCGGTGGGCGCTCGCGGCTTTGCAACCGAATTTGAACCACCACCTCCGGGCGGCGCGCCTCTAGCCGACCGGGCAACACCGCATCGACCGTAGCCTGCCCACCAACCAATTCGCTGAGCATGTTGAACGCAAGGTTGCTCATGCGCACCTCGCCGAAGCCTTCCGTCAACAGGATGGCTATCTCGCTGGCCTGGGCGTTTTCCAGCAGCCGATAGTCGATACTCGGCGCGATGATCGCGGCAAAGCCCTGCTCCTCAGCGATGAAAAGCCCCGTGGCGTGCAGCGGCCCACGCGTGACCATCACCGCGCCCCGGTACGCCAGGTCGAGTTCGCTGCTATCGGCGAATTCCAGGCCATCGGACGGCTCCATGCGCAGCGGGCCGATACCCCGTCGACCGTTGCCCCACACACCCTGCACCACCCCGCCGATGGTCTCCAGCACAGCGCCACGCCCCTGCCGTATCGACACGACACGACCGCGCATCCCTGCCTGTAGGTCGATCACCTGCGGCCTTTCGCGCATGATGATACGCCCCTCGCTGATGCTGTTGATCGTCCCGTTGATGGGCGAAACGACCTTGCGCCGGGCGTTCTCGTTGCGGCCCGCCAAAAATTGGCCCTTACGCACCGTATCACCCTCGGCGACCTTCAACATCGGCCCCAGTTGCGCCGCGTTGCGCAAGCCGAGCGCGTCCAACGCCTCGATGATGACCAACCGCGTCGGCGATTGCCCACGGGCAATCTGGTCGGTCATGTCGACGCGCGCGCCCTCTTTCACATTCACCTGGCCGCTCACACCATCGGGCAACAGCACCTCACGCCGCATCGTCACCGCGCCGATGACCACCCGCCGCGTCGGGAAATAGCCTGACATACGATCGCCTCCTTAGCTCAACAAACCGCGCAGGTCGTCGCCATCGTCGTCGCCGTCGCTCAACAGCGCTTCGATGTCGTCGATGTCGATGTCGTCCGCGCCGATCTCCGCGAGCAGGTCTTCCAATTCGTCGTCCACTGCCGCCGCCGGCACATCGTCGAGGAAGTCCTCATCGGCAGCCAAAGCGTCGCGCTCCGGTATCGTGATGTCGCGCTCCTCGACTTCTTCCAGCCAAGCCGGGTCGATGGTGTGCGGTTCGCCGCCCGTCACCTGCGCGATCCATTTCGGCATGGCCTCGGCCCGCTCTTCGACGCTCATACTCGCCAGCAACGGACGCCCGCGCGCATCGAAAACGACGCCTGCCAGCCCACCAACCGCCTCGAAGCGCACGCGGCGCTTCCCGCCGATGCTCAGGCCGCGCCCGGCGATCACCCGCACCTGTGCCTTGCGCCCCGGCGGCAACCTGAAAACCCACATATCGCCGCCGTCTACACTCTCTTCGACTTCCTGGCCGTTGTCCATACGAATGACCACCCGCAACGCCTGACGCCCCGCCCGCGGCACACCGTCCACGCTCACCGCCGTGCCGATGGACTCTAGGCTGCCGCTATCGATGAGTTGCACAGCGGCCTCTGGCACCACATAGGCCACACTCCCCAACGCCGGGATGAGGCCGTTCGGGTCTGCGAGCAGCCGCGTAACCCCCACAGGTTGCACCACATCCAGCAGCAGCATCGCCGTGAAGCTCGGCGTGCCCACCCCCGTGAGCGTCGCCCCCGCGCCGATCAACAGGTCGATGTTGCTTGTTTTCGTCGCCCAACTCCCGCGCTGCACGTCGAGCGCACGTTCGGCCCCCGCCCGCATGATGGCGTGCTCGTAGTACATCTCACGGATGTTCATCGGCACACTCTCTGGGCGAATGCTCTTGTTGATCGCGTAGTTGCGCAGGTCGCTCTCGGTCGTGCGGAAGGGCAACCAGCGTTCGATGCTCGCAACGCCTACCGCGTCGATGGTGCTCATCGCGCTGTGGCCCACACCGATGTCCGTGCGAATCGTCGTGTGCGGCTCGTTACGCACCGCCGATGCGACCGTCGTTGCGCCACTGCCCACATCGACCATCACCACCGTCTGGTCGACATAGCCTGCGGCCTGACTAAAGTATTCCGCCACCACACGATAACTCTGCGCGGTGGGCAACAGGCCCAGCCTCGTGTAGCGCCCCACCACATCGAAGCCGCTGCCCTGCGTCTCCTTATATTCATCGAAGGCGAGGCCAAGCTGCAACTGGGCACTTTCCAGGTCTTCTTCATCCAGCGCAGGGCGCACATTGTTTGCCACAAACACCGTCGTTAGGTCTTCCAGCAGGTGCCGTACTTCCTCCGAGACACGGCTGTTGCCCGCGTATAACACGTTCGGGCGTCCCTCGCGCGGCATCAACGAGAGTGCGGTGCGCACTAACTCCACGAGTTCGAGTACCGGGGCCGTCGCGCCTGCCTCCGTACCCCCGACGATAAACACGAGGTCTGGCCGGGTGCCCAACACCGCGTTGAGCTTTTCCTCTTCGCTGCGCACGTCTTCGAGCGTCAGCGTTTCGAGGATTTGTACGTAGGTGCCCTCAGTCGCCCGTTGACCGCTCGCCACGCTCACATCGGGCACGAGGCCCACCAGCACCGCCCGCAACGCATGACCGCCGCTCGCGGTTGCCACGAACATATCCACGCCGCGCCGGTCGTCGCGCTCCGGCGTGATAATGCGCCCGTCGTCGCGAATGAGGTCACGCTCGGTTAATTCCGTGATGCGCCGCACTGCCTGCGCGAGGCCCTCGCTCACATCACCAGCAGGGAAGCCGCCCGTCGTCAGCACCGATGCGCGCGCTACCAGCCGGTACACGCCGCCCACCACATCGATGAGCAGCACGCGCGTGTTGACGCTGCCGAAATCTACCGCGAGAATCGAAACAAACTCTGTGTTCACCACGTTGCTATCCTCCGATCAACCCGGCGACGAAGCTCACCATAAAGGCGACGCGCTCGCTGAATACCGTCAGGCTCGTGACAATGGCTGCGCCATAAACCGACCCCAGCGTAAACGCCAAAAACGCCCCACCGATCGAGCGTAAAAATCGCAGCAGCACGTTCTGCCGAATTTGCTCGTCGCGCCCGCGCGATGCCCCATACTGAAAATACACCAGCGTCGTAATCACGCCCACGATGGAGATCAACCCCGGCACCAGCCCGGCGCTTATGCTCTGCCCGGTTTCCACCGTTAGCGGGATGAGCGTACCACTCACCGCGCCGACGAGTGCCACCGCCGCCCCCACACCGATGAGCAGCGCCAGCACCATACTCCCCGGCCAGCCGAAACCACGCACCGGTTTCAGCAGCAACAACGCCCCAAACACGAGCGGTAGCGCCCCAAACACGATACCACTGATGTTCTGCGTTTCGATACCAGGGCCGAGCGTGCTGTTCCACCACGGCACGAGCACACTATCGTAGGTGATAACCGCCACGAAGCCCGCCGTTAGCCCGGCGAACACATACACCGCCAACCGGTACAGGACGTTATCGCCGAAGATGTAGCTAAACACCATCAGCGTGAGGACAAAGCCCGCCCAGAGGCCGATTTGCTCAAGGTCCACTTATGCGCTCCTTCTGCGGGCAATGGCGCGCCCGATGTTAATGAGATTGCCCAACACGATGACCGCCGCCGCCACGATGAGCGCCAGCCGCAGCGAGTACCACCGTTCCAGCGCATTGGGGATCGTCTGTGGCACATCGCGTTCCACACTGTCCACTTCGCGACTATCGCCTAGCTGTATCGGCTCAGCCGGGGTTTGTGCCGATGGCGCCACGGAGACTTCGCCCAACGTGACGAGACCGCTGAGCACCCAGCCCTCGGTGCCGTCGTCCAGCCGAATTTGCACCCAGCCGCCGCCGGCGTTCGGCCCAAGCGAGGCCACCGTTGCCCCAGATTCGGCGACGCCAACGCCCGGCGAGAACAGATTCGGCGCTGCGCGCAGCACCACCTGCCCCGGCGATGTAATCGTCGCCGTTTCGCCCGCTTCGGCTTCGCCCTCCCCTTCTTGCGGCTCAGTCGCCTCCTCGGTGTCTTCGTCACCATCGCCCTGTAGCAACACCCCGAACATCCACAGGCGCGGGCCACCCACACCCAGCAGAAGTTCCGCCGGGTGCATCGCCCGGGCGATGCGCGGTGTGCGCACCTCCGCGCCGATCTCCAACAGGTCTGCGAAGGCCCACCCTTCGGTGCCATCCGGCAGGACGATGTTTACCCAACCGTCCTCCTCACCGATGATCGGCACTTCGGCATCCGGTTCCAGCACCCCCACGACGGGGTTGCCCGTGCCCGGCCCACTCCGCACATTGATGCGCTGCCGCGACGGATTCCGTGCGGTGCCGCCGTCACCACTCGGCACGATAGGTGCGTCGGTGGCGGCTTCCGTCGGCTCGTCGGCCTCTTCGGTCGCCTCGTCGATTGCTTCGGCAGCCGTTTCTTCGGTGGCTTCCGCCTCGCCACCAACCCCACCCACGACGAGCACCCCCAACTCCGCGAAGACCCAACCCTACCCGCCGACTGGCAAGGTGAAGTTCAACCACACGCCGTCTTCGCTTTCAGCGAGCACCACCACACGGTCGGCACGGGTGAGTGCGCCCACAATCGCCGCGTTGATGGCCGGTTCGGCGCGGACATTGGCCGAGCTACCGCCCACCAAGGTGATGACATCGCCCAGGATGAAGCCCGACAGGCTCTCTTCACGGATGGTAGCCGGGTCGACCGTCGCTACCGGCGTCGACGTTGCCAGCGGCGGCGGGTCGGTCGGCGTGACCTCCAGGCGCGATGGCGTTTCGGTCGGCGTCGGCGTATCCGACGGCGTCGGGGTGGCCGTTTCGGTCGGCAGGGGTGTCTCCGTCGGCAGCGGCGTTTCGGTCGGCGTTGTCGTGTCGGTTGGGGTCGGCGTCGCGGTGATCGTCAGCTCAAGCTGATTCGTTTGAATCCAGCCGAGTTGGTTGTCTGGCAGGCGCACCTGCGTCCACACGCCATCGGGCGTCTCATCGTTGACGACGACTTCCACCGACGGCGCCAGTTGACCGATGACTTCGGCCTGGAAGTTCGGTTCGGCCCGCGCATCAATCGCCACTGCACCGAGGATGCGCACCGGGTTGCCCTGGCCGAATACCTGCTGTGCCCGAATCGCCGGATCGACCGTCGGCGTGGGCGTATTGGTCGGCGTGGGGGTGTCGGACGGCGTGGGGGTGACGGTCGGCAACTGCGCCTCGCCGATAGCCTGCGCCAATGTGATATTGCCGTCTAGCAGGGCACTGTACGTGTAGGCATCGCGGAAGCCGCTCACGAGGCCCTTCACGCTCGCGCTTTCGAGGTATGGTGCAGCCAACGGTGCTGCTGCCGAGGAAGACGCCGCGACGATGCTCGGTTCCACGATTGGCGCGGCCTGCTCCGCCCAGAAGCGCACATCCTCGGCGCGCTCCGCGAGCACAACCACCAGCGCAAATTCATCGAGCGAGGCGATAGCGAGGCCGTTTGGCTCGCCGAGGCGGTTGGTGTTCAACAGTGTGCCGGGGTTCTGCACGAGGTCTTGCAGGGCTACCGGCCCACCCGTGAGATACCGCACCACATAGTAGTCCTCGTCGGACTGCAAGTCGCCGACCTCCCCAGCCGTGAGATCGTTCTCACTCAGGCCCATCAGCAGGTTTTCCACGTGCAACAAGCCGATGGGGTTATTCCCCACGAGCACCGGTTCGGCCCCCTGCCGCAAGGCATGCCGTAGCAGCGCAGTCGTCAGGCCATCGAGTTCGGCAGCAGCACCCGGGCCGTAGTCCACCGCGAAGAGCACCTGCTGCCCGGCCATGAGGGTATCCACCTCACGGTAGACCCCCGCTGCGTTCGGGCTAGCGGTGAAGTTGCTCGGTGGCGGCGCACCGATGTTGAAGATATCGAACAGCGGCGAGAAGGCCGCGATAAACGGCAAAACCCCACCGAGTATCACCAACAGGGTCACCAGTAGCCGGTCGGCACGCACGTTGCGCGCATCACGCCGACGCCGACCGCGGGCAGGTTGGGGCACAGCGGCGTCTTCATCCGCCAACACCGCCGCCGTATCCTCGAAGTCCGCGAGGCTGTCGTCCATACCACGGTCATACGTCTGCTCGATGGCGGACATCATCCCCGTGGCGCTCATATCCGGCTTCACCGTAACGCCGCTACTCGCCACCAGCCCCTTCAGCAAATTGACATTGCTCTGCTGCTGGCTGTCGAGTTCGGTGGTTTGCACCACCTCGCCTGCATCCGACGTATCCGGCGCGACGGCGCCCAGCGCGTCCGTCACACCGGGCAATACCGTCGCGATCCCGCTTGTGTCGGCATCGGGTCGGCTGAGTTGTTCGCCGCGCTCATGGAGGTCGTACAGCCGGTCGTCGAGGTCCTCGAGCGAACGATTGTCCTCCTGTTGGCGCAACAGCGCCGAAGGCGACTGCCCGGTGGTAATCGTCGGCGCACTGGCGATTTCCGTCAAAAAGTCCGGCGCGTCCGGCGACAACCCCTGGATGCCGGTCGGTTGCTCCTCATCGGCAAAATCATCGAAGTCGTCGAACAGCGAATCGTCGCCGATGTCCACATCATCCACCGCCGACAGGGCAAACTCGCTTGTCCCCGGCAGTTCGACCTCTTCCTCATCGCCGAGGGTCGCCAAAAAGTCCGTCAGGCTATCGGTTTGAACCGGCGGCGGGGCGTACGCCGCATCGTCCACTTCCTCATCGAACGGATCGAAGTCTTCCGGCCCTTCATCACCAAAGTCGACATCGCTCAGGTCGATGTCGGCGAGCAGGTCATCCTCGCTGCCTTCTTCGAATATCCCCAGCGAGCCGGTATCGGTCGGCGACTCGAAATCGAACCCCCCGGCATCGTCATCGAAGCTGAAGTCATCGACACTTGCCGGGGCGGGCGCGGCTTCCACCTCGCCAGAAACGAACGGATCGTCGGCAGCGGGGCTATCATCTGGCGAAATCGCAAGCAACTCATCGAGGAAGTCTGCCGGGGCATCTGGCTCATTCGCGAAGTCCATCGCGAAGTCATCTTCCTCATCATCCGGCGAGATGCCCAGGCTCGCCATCCTATCGGTGTCGAACAGCCCCATCCCGGGTTCGTCTGCCCCCAGCGCCGCGAACAACGCATCCTCCTAGACCGGCTCGGTATCCGCGTCCACCTCCAGGTCATCGAGGAAGTCCAGTTCGCTGGGGGTTGGCTCGGCATCCAGCGGCGTACGCGGCCCATCGCTGGCCGCATCGTCCTCGAAGTCGCCCAAGGCCGCGAGGTCATCGGTGTTGATGTCCGTCGGCAACCCAGCGAGGAAGTCCAGTTCGTCGTCTGCCTCTTCATCGGGCAAACCGAGGAAGTCCAGTTCGCCGGGTTGCGGTTCAGCATCCAGTGGTACGCGCGGCCCGTCGTCTTCCTCAGCTTCGAAGTCGCCCAGCGAGGCCAGCGCATCGGTGTCGATCTGCCCTGGCATTTCCGCGAGGAAGTCCAGTTCATCGTCGTCGACATCGAGTTGATCGAATTCGTTGGTGCTAATCGTCGACTCGGCGAAATCGTCTTCTTCGTCCTCCAGGCCCAGCCCGGCCAACAAATCGGTGTTGATGGCCGCCGACGCGGCGACGAGGTCGGCATCGTCCTCGTCTTCCTCATCGTCGAACTCGCCCAGGCCCGCGAGCAAATCGGTATCGATGTCCGTGACCGTATCTTCCTCGACCGAGAAGTCGCCCAGCGCGTCGAGCATATCCGTGTTCAGTGGGCTGGCCGCGAAGTCCCCGGCGTCCGCTTCGTCGTCGCTCTCCAACCCTTCGATGCCATCGAGGAAGCTGAGTTCATCGGTATTGATCGTGGCCTCGGCGAAGTCTTCTTCCTCAGCGTCGAGGCCTAGCCCCGCCAACATATCCGTATTCAGCGGGTCTGCACCGAAGTCGGCCTGTAGGTCGTCCTCGTCGAAGTCGCCCAGGCCACCGAGGATGTCTGTGTTAATGGGTTGGGCCGCAAAATCGCCCTCATCATCCTCATCGTCTTCGAAATCGCCCAGGCCATCGAGGAAGCTCAGGTCATCGCCACCGTCATCGCCCGCTGCCGAGGTACCTTCTTCGCTTTCGATGCCCAGGCTCGCCAAAAAGTCGGAATTGACGTTGGCAGTCGTACGGGCATCCTCGCCCGTGCTGGCAGCCATCCAATCAAGCGCGTCGTCCCCCTCCTCGTCGCTCGCAAACATCGCGTCGATCTGATCGTCGCCAGGGGAGTCGTCCACCGCCCAATCGAGGCCATCCGTGTCGTCGCCATCCCCCTCGATGCCCAGGCTCGCCAGGAAGTCCGCCGCATCATCGAAACCCGCGTCGCCACCGCTCTCGCTAGCCCCCCAGTCCGGCGCGTCGCCCCAATCGGGCGCATCGGCGCTGGGGTCGCTAGTGGGGAAGTCCTGCTTCCACTCCAAAAAGTCTGTGACGCCAGTGCTTTCCTCATTGCCACCCGTACCACTATCCCCAGCACCTTGCAGCCAGTCGAAGGCGAGGGCATCGTCATCGTCGCCGGGGCCATCATCGCCCCCGCCGTTGTCGTCCAACCACGAAAGGTCATCGTCGAGATTTTTGTCGAAGTCGTCGCTCATCGTTCTATTCCCGGTACGAACGGTCTTGCCCAGTGAGCGCACGGATGGCCGAAACCACCGTCGCGAGCGCCACCCCAAGTAATATCCCCCGCGCGCCAGCGCTGAGGGGGATGGCCAATAGGGCCGCGAGTCCTTCGCCGAACCCCGCCTGCGTAATGAGGGCGAAAATCACCGCGACTACGAAAATCACACTGCCGGGGCGCACCCGTTGGCGCATCAACCGAGAGGCACCGTACACCAACGCAAACCCGATGAGGCCCGCCAGCGCGCTTTCTACCGAAATTTGCACGCTTTCCAGCAGCACCCGGCTCGCCGTATCGTTGCTAAGCGCCCCAGTGCGCTCGGCCACCGTCACACCGATGACGAGCAACGTGCTCAGCAGCAGCACAATGCTAAAGGGCCACCCGCCGCGCAGCCGCACCACCCGCCCGACATGCACGATAAACAGGTTGGCCACCCCAATGAGGATCGACACCGCCACCGTCATCGTCACGATGCGTAGCACCGCCTCCGTCATCGTCGGCAGGTTGAAGGTTTGTAGCAGCGGCGACAACGGCCCCAACCCATCGATGAGCAGGCCAAGGGTCGTCAGCAACCCAAATGCGAACGCCACTGTCGAGGCGAGTACCGCACCGAATCGTCCCATAGAATCACCCGCCCCCCAACAGCGGTCCCACAAAAGCGGAAATCTGGTCGCCAAACACCTCGGCTAGCGCCACGAGGATAATCGCCAGCACCACCAGCCCGCGTAAAAAGTCCTGCGTAATGAGGTTGGCCTTCCAGCCGCCGTCCTCACCAAGGTACGCCCCAGCAGTGTACAGGTCCTCGCCGATGAGTGCGCCGTCGGCCATCGCGTAGGCCACGGCCTGCCCGGCCAGTTGATCGCTACCCGCCAGCACTTGCAGCTTGTAACGCGCCATCTGCTCTAGCGGCAGCGCCAGCTCTGCGCCGAAGCTGCCCACCAGCACCGCTCCCGCCGCGTCGTCGGCATTCACGGTGACGGTTAACATGGCAGCCAATGCCACCGAGCGCGCCCCGGCAGGATACCAACGCACACTGCCCGGCCCGCTCCGCACGGGCATTTCGCGCGCCTGGTAGGCTCGCCGCAGGGTATCGTAACCCAGCGGTATCGCCGTGCCCTCACTCGTCACGAAAACGGGCGCGGTTCGCCCGATTGCCGTACCCTGCGCCACCTGATACGCCGCCTCGATGGCCGCTATCGCCACAAGCGTGCTCTCATCGCCCACCCGTGCCGACCCGCTGCTGAGCAAAATGGGCCGGTCACTTTCGATAGCCTGCCCTTCGAGCGTGGGCAGCACATCGTAGGCCGGTAGCCGCCGCAACGGGAAGCCGTCCTTACGCCGTAGCACCACCTGCGTCGTAAGCAGGCTCACGCTCAGTGTTAATATGAATATCAAAAAGGTGATCGTCTGGATTGTGATGTCCAACGGTTTGCCCCTGTTAGTTTGCTGCGTCGTCTGCGTCATCCTCGTTAAGTTGTGCGCGTAACGCGGCGACGGCCTCCGGGTCTTCCAGGGTACGGGCGAGGTCGCGCAGCGCCTCGTGCCCCACCAGTGGTCCTAGGGTAGGTTGTAACACCCACACCAATTGCGCCCCCAGCGGCCCCAACGGCTCCAGCGCATCCAGCGCCAACCGCAAGGGAACTCCCCATCCGCGTGCCCGGGCACGCTGTATCCACTCGTTCATGTGGCTAAATATAACACACCACCGAAAACGGTGAAAATTGTACACGGTTAGATTGTGCGAATTCAGAAATGGCGTACCATTAAATGGAAGACGCGCACCCTGTGCGCCCTGCCAGCCAGTATAAGGATGCCCCCCTATGCGAAACCTGATCCTCGGTGTGTTCGTTTGCCTGGTGTTTGCCCTGCCCGCCAACGCGCAAGACGTCCTGCCCGAAAGTGAGTACTACACCCAGGCCAACGACGCCTTCGACACCGCCAACTACAAACAGGCCATCGAACTCTATACCGGCCTCGTGGAAAACTACCCCACCAGCGCCGATGTCCCCCACGCCTACACCTTCCGCGGCTACGCCTACCAAAACCTCGGCGACTTCGAGTTTGCCCAGCGCGATTTCACCAACGCCATCGAAGCCAGTGGCGGCGACTACGCCCTTGCCTGGGCAGGCCGCGCCGAGAACAACATCTTCTACCTTGAAGACCCCGAAGCCGGGCTTAACGACATCAACCGCGCCATCGATGTCAACCCGTCGCGGGCCAACTATCACTACACCCAGGCCAGCGCTTACTGGGACCTCGACGACTTCGATAGTGCCGAAACCGCCTTCCGCGAGGCCATTGCCCTGGATGTGCGCTACGAACTCGCGTGGTACTGGCTCGGCGAACTGTACGAACGCCAGGACCGCCTCGGCGAGGCCATCGTCGCCTACACGGGCGCCGTCTCCGCCGACCCCACCTACGACTCCGCCTACCTTAGCCGGGGCATCGCCTACGAACGCCTCGACTTCCACCCCCTCGCCGGCTCCGATTTCAACCTGTGGATGAGCCTCAACGAGACCACCCGCGAGACGTTCCCACTCATGCGTAGCGCTGAGGAAATCGAAATCGACGTCATCGACGGCGGGGTATACCTCGTGCCCTACGAGGGCACCACGGGCGAGCGCATCGACATCGCCGCCAACGGCACCGAAGGCACCGACCCACTGCTCGTGGTTTTGGCCGACGACGGCGCGCCCATCTACGGCGACGACGACATCGACGAAGACGACTTCGACGCGCTCATCCTCGGCTTTGTGATGCCCAGCCCCAACGTGACCCTCGTTGTGGGGCAGGCCGGTGCCGGGGGCGATGGCACCATCACACTCGCAGTAACGCCAAGCACCCCCGCCGAGTAGGCCCCAACCAACGACCACCAGAAAGGCGACACATGTACCAATATCCGCTGCATATGCGCTTTAAAATTATCGCGCTCGCGCCGCAAATCTACATTACCGATGCCAACGACAACGTCATGATGTTCGTCCGCCAGAAAATCCTCAACCTGCGTGAGGACGTGCGCATCTTCCGCGACGACAGCAAAACCGACGAGGTCTACCGCATCAATGCAGACCGCATCATCGACATCGGCGCACGGTATCGCTTTACCGATAGCCACCGCGAACAACCGCTGGGCGCGATCAAACAACAGGGCCTGCGCACGATTTGGCGTGCCCACTACGACATCGAAGACAGCAACGGCAAGCCCACCCACCTCATCCGCGAGGACAACCCGTGGGTGAAGGTCGGCGATGCCCTGCTCGGCGAAATACCCATCGTGGGCTTCTTCACCGGCTACATGCTGCACCCGTCCTACTCCGCATTCGATGACACCGAAACACCCGTGATGCAACTCGTCAAGGAGCCGTCGTTCTTCGAGCGCTACTACCGCATCGACAAACTGAACGATGACCTGGACCCAACCACCGAAAACCGGCTGCTGCTCGGCTTTTTGATGATGGTCCAACTCAACCGTAGCCGGGGCTAATCGCTTTTTTACCAAAAAGCGCCGTAAAGCCCCTAGATTTATCTATGGGGATATAAGGCATGTGGTGCGTGCAGCTGGATTTTGCCTCGGTAATTGTCGGACAAAATACGGTGCGCCACCGCATGGTTGTGGTATGGTTTGCTTGTCGTACAGAAGCAGAATAGGCTCAGACGACATGTGCAGTACCGGACAGGACGTGTCCGTGTTGCGTAACGTAGCCCGTTGGGG
>CAYSVE010000042.1:0-16531 GCA_964434365.1 uncultured Anaerolineaceae bacterium
AGCGATTTAAATCCTCGTTGAGTTGGTTTGTGTAAAAGCTCTGGTTAAAGCCCGGCAGAAACCGTATCGCGAAACGCACCTTCACCGGGATGTAGTGCGCATTGCGCACGCGTACGCGCACGACGCTTGGCACGCGTTCGCTAAGATATGCCTCGATGTCTGCGATGAGGTCGGCAGGGGCCTTGGGTTCGAATGGGTTAAACGGTATTTTGTTGACCATATCGGGTATAACAATGAGGTCTACACGGCCAGGGTGCCGACGATTGCCCGGTAAGCACTTCACTTTGTAAATCTGCGGGAAGTGATCCAGCACCATGTGTTCATAATCCCAGGCGGTAAGTGCCCGATTTTTGTGTCGCAGCCGCTCGCTGATGCGCGTGTAGAAGGTCGTGTCCTGCTCTGGCGTTCGCCCACCAAACGAGGTGTACGGCTGCTTTATCGCGTTGATCTCCGGCACTGGGCTGACAAGGTCGGTGATGCTCTCCGCCGGGAGCGGTTGGCTGAGGTGGTCTGGGGCGTTATCGTTTGGCTCGTAATGAACCGATACCGCTTGCGTGTGAATTGCGACCGTGTCGCAGACACTCTCGGTAGAACCGGTAATCGTCGCGCGGAGCCAATATAACTCGGTGGAAAGCAAGGTGTTCGATTCGGCAGAGGGCAACGAAACGATGATCATGCCAGAGTTGATGAGACCGCGTGTGGAGTCCTGTAGCAAATTGCCACCTGCGCTCAGGTTGACCCAGCGGTTACCGCTAAGGTAACTCCACTCGATTGGCGACAGGGGCATATCCGGGTTAGCGCTACCCTCCGCCATCTGAAACAACATCGACAGATTTTGCGGAGCCGCAGTGCCTTCGATGCCGATGTAAAGCTCCCCCGCGTGCACGAACTGTGGCAGCATCGGGTAATCGCCAGTGAGTGCATCTGGCAGCACCTCCATGTACCCGAACGGCTGAATGTGGAAAACGCAATCTGGCACGCTATCGTATGTGTCCATGTCGATCGTCACCGACGCCGTGTAGTTCAACGTCAACGATTTGAGCTTCGGTGTGTAGGGTGGGTTAACCGTGTAATCTTCCGCCTTGATGTTCGATTTTTGCGAGGCGACATCCGCCGAGAGTTCGAGCGATTTCTTCATCGCACGGCTGCTATAAATGCTATGTTGGAAGTCCGGCGAGTTCAGTTCCCAGCGGATGTAACGGTTCCAATCCTGTAGGTCGTCGCCAGTCGCGATGCGGTTCGCAGCTTCGTGACGGCGGTTTGCTCGTGAAAATGCACTCGCGATGTTGCTGATCGAAATATTGTGGGGCTGGGTCGCATCGCTCGCGAATAATCCTGCGCTGTTGTCGAGCGGCACTGCCAGGTTGTCGTCCATGAGGCTGACGTTTACGGTGAGGTCGCCGTTGTTGAGCGCTGCGTTTTTGCCATCGAAGTAGTTTGCGTAGTGGGTTGCAAAGTTCGTGGGTGCGCCCATCCACGTGAGCGTAAATGTCACCGAGTCCAGTCGTTTCGAGATGAGTTCCTCGTGGCCCACCATAAAACGTGCCCCGGCGATGGCATCGCTGCGGAATGGTTGGAACGGCTTCTTCGGGTTGAGGTTGGTGTCGTCGTTTTGGATTTGCTGTGGCGTTAACCCATTCACACTCACGCTCAGGTCGACATAGCGTAACGTAAGGGGTTGGAACGGCTCGTAGCGCGTGACAAACTGCCCGTCTTCCCAGATTTGCCGTAGCATCACACGGAGTACTGGCCACCCGGTATCGACGCGTGCTTCGGGGTTTGCCGTGATGGCATCGACTGCTTCGCCGAATAGCAACGTGAAGCGTAGCGCGGGTAAGGTTTCCGTCGTGTCGCCAACCGGGCGCTGAACTGTCGTACGTTGAACCTGCACCTCATCCGGTTCGATCCACGCCTTCTCTGTGCTGATTTGGATGCGGAATGGTGAGATCGGGTTCGCACGGCTGGGCAGCACCGCGTCGATTGCGTTGGAGTCGAAGGTCGCCTCATCCAAGCCGAGTGTCAGTGAGATGGTACGTTGTCCCTCGCTCAGCCCGAGTACGGGCGAACAAACCGCCCACCCGAAGGTAGGGTCTGCGACGTCATTTTCTGTTGCCGTAAGGCTTTCGCCGAACGTTCGCCAGCGTGGGGTGTCGTCGCCTGCGCCATAGCTGACCGATGCTGTGGTTGCGTCAGGGTTCGGGTAGATGTTCAACCAGCGTACTTCTTGTGCGGCGGGCACCGGCACGAGGGTGCGCTGTGTGCGCTCCACGAGGTCGTATGCACTCGGCCAACGCGCATCATCGTTGGAGGCATCGCCCATCGAGCGCAAGAAATCGCGGTCTTCCTGATTTTTCACCTGCTCGAGGAATTGTTCTGTGATCGACAAGCTAGATGATGAGGTCGAGTCGCCGAGGGCGTATCGTAGCATCGCCTCGTAGCCATCCGTTTCACGGAGCTGTTGCAGCATTTGCCTGCGTGCAGCGAAAGTTTTTTCCTCATGTGCTCGCGCCAAAAACCGATACGTTTGCTCCCACTGCTCCGATGTGGCATCCTCGTTTTTCGCGGTGTGCATCATCATCGAAAAGCGTTCGGCACTCATGAAGAAGTATCGTTCGATTTCCAACAACCCGGCGTAGAAGGCATCGAGGTTGGGGATAGTGGCGTTGGTCTGTGGGTTGGTAATCGTACCAAAGGCGTCGTTCACGATGGTGTCGAAGTCATCTGTATCGCGCAGGTTGTAGGCATTACCCCGTTTGCGGCGTGCCGCCAGCAGCAATATCCGCCGGATTTCCGCCCATTGTGCATCAAGGGCCACTTTGCGGCGCATCATATCTAAAAAAGCGTCGACTGTGGGGAAGTGCAGCGTCTCCAGGATGAAGTCGCGCACATCCTCGCGCAGGCTGTAGGTGTACAGGTCGTACACGTCCTCAACTTGCCGCAGTCCACCGTATGAGATTGGCGCGCCCGCAGCCGCCGTCAGGTTGGCCTCGAAATCGTGGGAATTTTTGGGGTTGATGCGGAAGCGTGAGTTGGTGGTTTTGCCGGCGCTTTCCAGGTGACCGTTGATGATTTCCCAGGTGCCGCCCGGTTCATCGGCGGCGTCGACCTGCTGTTTGTAAGCCATCAGCGATCGCAACTCCGAGATGCTCACAAGCGCATAGCCCGTCTTCACATCCCGCACCAAATCAACGAATTGCATCATCTTCACGAGGTCGTCATAGGTCAACGGTGTGTCGCGCCCAGGGTAGGGGGCGAGGTCGCCACCGGGGACAGGTTCGCCAAGCGCGATTTGCAGCATATACATGAACGCTTCGGACGGTTTGCCCTCGTGCTCATCCATCGCATCGCGGATACCTGTCACCCGTCGGTCGATATAAAGGGAACGCAAGCTGTTGATTTGTGCCTTGTTCACCACAATGTCGTGGTCGGTCGTGTAGATGAGTGGTTGACCGATGCAGTCTTACCCAGCGTCGAGAGGTGTGACCGCTGGCATCCAATTTTCATCGACAGTGGGGGCAAGCTCCGCAAGGACAATCACATTGCCCGGGGTCGCATCACGTTTCGTGAGGCGCAACACGTCTTGATAGTAATATTCGAGATGGCGCTGCGTAAACCGATTGAGTTGCCCCTGCGCGCGTTGGAGCAGCTTCAAAAATGCCAAAAACAATGCAACATGTGGCCGAGACAAAATCGCCGCCTCGGCATCGGTCACACTGTTGGGGTCTTCGATGAAGGCCACAGCCGCATCCAAATCGAAGTCATCCCCGAGGAAGTTTTGCCATGTGCCGGTTGCGCTCAGTTGCTCGATACCCTCACGCGTAACCACTTCATAGAAGTTTAGATTAGTTGCGAAGGCATGGGTATATGCCAATAAATCCTGAATCGTGCGTTCGTCGATGGCGGCATAAGGTGGGTCCAGGGCAGCACGAATACGGTCGGCCTGGCTGGTGCCATCGCGCTCGCGGACTTCTAGCGGTTGGGGCGTTTGCTCGACCAACTCAAGTCCCCTTTAACTTCGTGTTTGTCGTAATAAATTGTCCCTGCCCACCGCTGTACTTTGTGGTGGAGTCGGGGATAGGGGAACCCGGCCCCGGTGGCGGTTGTTGAGCCGGGCTTTGCACTTCGAATATCGCGTTGAAGTTGGACCCCTTCAAGATCACGGGTTTGCCCGACGTCTTGGTATGCGATGCCGTCTGATCACCCGCCAGCGAGTCGATTTTCAGTGTGCCGGTGCCAGGAATCGAGTACTGCCCGGCGATGTACTGGCATCCTGGCACCGATACATCTCCTTCGTCACCGTCGATGCACAGTGCCTTGCCGCTGAGCGTAGCTTCACCGCTCCCGGCGATATTCCCAGGTTGGACGACAACCACGGCCTGCCCAAAGTTCGGCATGAACATCACCTGGTCACCGTCGACAATGATGAAGTCCGACATGTTAAGTCGCCTCATTCAAATAGTATGGATACACCATATTGAAGCGGCTGTTGGTCGCGCGTACCACATACTCGATGCTGATGAACAACAGGCCGGGTTGGTCGGCATCCTCGTCGACACTCAGAGACGTAACGAACAGCCGTGGCTCATGATAGAGGATGGCATCGCGCACGAGGCGCTGAATATTGCCAATTAAGCGGCTATCGATTTCCTCGAACTGCATTTCGCGCAGGTCACAACCGTAGTCTTCGTTCATCACACGCTCGCCGAGGCGGGTCGTCAGCAGTATTTGCAAACTCTGGTGGATGTCCTCCTCACCGGAGACCATGCCCACGCTCGCGCCACCGTTGCTAAATGTCGGCGGGAAGCCCCACCCTGTGCCGAGAATACGCTGGTCGCTCATGGTTGCTGCTCCGTGTTATTGTCGGCATCCGTTCGGTTCGCCTGGAGCTGTTCGTTTGCCTGGTTCTGAATTTTGCCAACAAGCGTGTACACCTGCTTGAACGGCATATTCCCCAGCGCGTCCAGTATCAGGTTGGCTTCGTCGACTGTGACTTTTAGCGTAATTTCATCCATCGGGTTTCCTTTATTGGATTTCCACCGCGCTACCCTTGATTGTTACGTTGCCGCTGGCTTCGACCGTAAAGTCGGCTGCGCTTTTGATGATTACGCCGTCGGCACTCATGGTGATGGTGTTTCCGCTCTGGTCGACGATTTCGATCATCTCGCCGTTGTCGTCGAATGTGAGGGTGTTTTTGGCTGGCGTTTCGATGACGAGCATCGGTTTTTCGTCGTCTACGAACTTTACCGATAGCCCGGTGCGCGAGACGATACCCTTTTCCAGGTTATCGGCACTGGGGGCTGCCCAACCGTCGGGCAGGGTGTTCTTCGACCCAAAAAGTGCCCCCAAAATCACGGCCTGCCGAGGATCATCGTTGAAGAAACCGACGACGACCTCATCTCCCGGCTCTGGCCGGAATACCAGCCCGCGGCCTTGGCCCGCATCCAACGAAGCGAGACGCGCCCACACAGCCCCCAGCTTTTCGTCGATGCCCGGCAGGATGACTTTTACACGCAGTTCCTTGTCCGGGTCTGCCTCGAACTGATCGACAAGACCGATATGTAGCCCGCTCATTGCGGGCAGCAAACCCGATGCGGGGGGCGCAAGGATATCGGGCCGGTAAGCGTACGCATCCGCTGGAAGACCCACCTGAATATCACTAACCCACTCGCCGCCTTCGATGCGGTGGCGTAGCCCAGTAACCAATGCCTTGCCGTCGAAACGCGGGCCGAAGCTCGATAATTCCACGATTTCCAATAATTTAAGTGCAGAATCGCCAGGGAGCGTAAAGCGCCCGCGGAACATCGACATGCGGCTGCGGATAACCGTTGCATCGGCGACGCCTTGTAGTTCTTTCGGGTCTACCTGAGCTGGGATGTTGTAAGCCGCCGGTGCGATTCCCAGTGCGGTTGCGAGCTTGTCGCCGGTTTGGTTGCCCTGCCCTAACTTGAAGGCAGCAGCTTTCGTTTCCTTGGTGAGCTTTTGCTGCTTGGCATCCCACGCCAGGGTGGTCACTTCAGCGACCTGGTCGCGTCCGTCGATTTCGAGGTCGAACGCGAAGATTTCGTCGAGTCCGTATTCGATAGTCAGCGAGGCGCTACCGCTCAACGTGTATTCGGCCACCGAAATTTCACCATCGGTGCTCGTCACCACGAGGCCGTTGGCATCTGCACGCATCAGCATGAAGTCCCAATCGGTGACGTTGTACTGCACGATTTCGGGATGGGCAGTTTTCGTCGCCGCGACTTTGCCCTTCTTGAGTGTGTTATCGCCGATGAGCTGGGTAATGATTTTGTCGTCGGTTTTTTCGCGGAAGATGATCGTTTTTCGCGTACGCGTCATAGCGAAGGCTGCATCGCGAAGGTCGACCGTGAGGTAACTCGAACTCGGCCCTGCCTCGATGCGATGCCCCGTGACCAGCCCAATGAAGACAGTTTCGCTCTGGGTCTCGTCCTCGTAGCGCAGTTGAATTTCGATTTCGGCGCCGGGGTTGAAGAACGTTGTTTTGCTTATGGCAAAGCTGCCCGGTGCTGCATCACCATCCATCAGCACGATTTGTGCGTATGGGACGCGGTTCACCTCGCGCACGATGTCGATGGACACCACATCGAATTCCGAGTCCATTTCGGTTTTGCTGCCCGCAGTTTTGCTCGGCTTGCCGAAAATGGTGATGGTGACGACGCCAGTCATGGTGTGTTAGGCCTCCAATGGAGGGAAATACAGGGTTTCGCCGGGTGTGAGGTTACGGAAGTTGTTCAGGCCGTTGGCCTCGGCAACCTTAAGGTAATACTGCGTCGAGCCGTAGATTTCCTTGCAGAGCATCGGTAGGGTATCCCCAGCTTTGATGACGCGCATATGGGTGACATCCGGCGATTGTTTGTTCTCCTTGCGCACGCGCTTGCCACTCGTGTCATCCGCGACGAAGTCTGCGTCAAGCTCCGCGCGCAGGGGCGTGCCATCGCGATTGAATGCGGTGTATTTGACGGTCACACTTGCCAATCGGCAGATGAAATTGAGGCCATCGCCCCAGGTAATAATCAAGAAGTTCGGCTCGTGCGTGTTGGGGTTCATCTCGTAGGCCAGCGCAAGAAATTGCTCGACACGCTCGGTGACCGTGCGCGAGGGCAACAGGCGTGAGATACCGGTTTCGTGAAGCCGGGTGCCATCGAGTATGAGCTTGATGTTCAGCTTTTGCGGCGGGCTGAACTTATACTTTACTTCCTTGCCGCTACTGTTGATGCCCTGTTTTTTGTCGCTTGTGAGCGCGATGTTGTACTTCTGGGAGTAGCTTTCCGGGTTGTACATCGCCTCGAAGCTACCACTGAACCCCGCGTACAGCACGTAGCGCGTGCGCCGGGTGCGGTGCTCGTAGGCATCGATGGTTAGTTTTTGCAGCTTGTTCTTCCCGAAAATAGACATTTAGCGCTCCCGCTCGCGCTCTAAAATACGTAATACCTGACGAACCGCCTCCTCGACGATTGCATCCATGTCGGTGGCTTCTGCCGTGCCTGTATCCGGCGTTTCGGTATCTTCGGGATCGTTCGATGCATTGTTCCCCGAATCGACATAAGCGCGGATGATGAGTTCGCGTATTTCAACAGGCATGGGCTATATCCGTAGCACTTGCATACGCTGGTAGCTGAACTCCATCGTTTCCATCACCACCGTGTTCGAATTCGCATCCAGATCACTCACGCTCCACTTAAGCGGGTAAGCCTTGAAGAACAACCAGGTCGACACCGGGATGTTCGTTGGGTCGATGAGGCTCACCATCACCTGCGACGCGTAGAAGTTAAACGACGAAAAGCTGTAAATGAACTCGTACACCAGTGGTGAAAGCGTCGCCAACCCACGCTTTAGCACAAGGGTCTCGTGCGAAACGCCTGTCGGTAAATTCTGAGTGTAGAGGTTCTGCCCGCCTTCGTTGATCGTGGTTGTTTCGACCGTTTGCCCAAGCCCGCTCACGCTTTCCCACAATGTGTCGATGACGTTCGGTACAAGACCGCGCGTCAAAAAAACCACCGAGAAGCGAAAGCTGAGCGGCGGGTTCCCTGCGAGGGGTAATGGGCCAGGAAGTTCTGGGATTGCCATATGGAACAGCCTCTCCGCTACTAATCGTATGAGATCGTCAACCCGCCGACGGCAAGTTCCAGGGTTTCGACGGCGACATCGTTGCCACTGGCATCGAGCGTGCCGAGTTCGAACTTGGTTGGCATCGCCTTCGTGAGCTTCCATGTCACGACCGGGGCCGAGTTTTCATCGCACAGTTCGATCTTCACCGTGCGCTTGGCGTTGAGGGTGTACGGATTGCCGTATACCTCGTTGATCCAGTCTAATAGATACGATCGGTCTTTCAGCACACCACGCGACAGCGTCACCGTGATCGCTTGTCGCATACCGGGAATGATGCGCCCACCCAGCCAGAAGCTCATACCGTGTCTGTACCTTACAGGTTCATAGTCGACACTCAACCCGGAGACCTCGGAAAAGCTAAGGGTCTCCGAGTCGATCGTCACCCGGTAGTTATAGGCGGGCGTCGGAAACATTACGGGCGTTCCTCGATCTCGATACGATCAGCCATCAACTGCATCGTTTCGATCGCGACATCGTTGCTGCTGGCATCGAAGGTCGGTGCGTCGAGTTGTGTTGGGAAGGCGTTGATGACCTTCCACTGGATGACGGTTGCGCCCGTCTCATCGCACAGGCGAACGACGATGTCCTTCTTCTCGATCTGATTCAGTGTGGTTGTTTTGATCCAGTTATAAAAGACATTGATGCTATCGCCCTCGACGATGCCCTTGTTAAGGGTGATGTTGACTGGTTGCGGCTTGCCGGGCATGTGCAACGTACGCACCCCGGCGGTGCTGCCCGTGAGGGTCTCGACGTAAGTCGTGGTTTCGTACTGAATAGTGAGGCCAGACACTTCGCTGAACGCGACCGTATCGCTGCCGATATCCACCTTGTAGTTGTATACCGGTAGCGGGTACGAGCTTTTGATGTCCGATGGAGTGGTTGCCATGATCGATTAGCTCCTTTTGCCGTCTTAGGCTTCTTGCAGTTTGTGGGAGAAGCGCAGAATGATGAACTCTGCTGGGCGAACCGCCGCCACGCCGATCTCGACGATCATGCGGCCTTCCAGGACATCCTGTGCGGTCATGGTTTTGCCAAGCCCCACGTTGACGAAGTACGCAGCCTCGGGTGTTGGCCCGGCGAGGGCACCCTGTTCCCAGAGGCCGTACAGGTAGCTTTCGATCATCGCCTTTACCTTCAGCCAGGTCGTTGTATCGTTCGGCTCGAAGACGGCAAACGAAGTCGACTTCTGAGTGGATTCTTCGATGACGTTGAACAACCGCCGCACCGACACATACCGCCACTCGTTGTCGTTGCCTGCGAGGGTGCGTGCACCCCACACTAGCGTTCCCTTGCCCACGAAAGCGCGAATCGCATTGATGGACTTGCCACTGGTCGGGTCTACGTTCAGGCCTTCTTGCTCAGCATGGGTGATCTTCGCGACAGGACCGATGATGGACGAGATGCTGACATTCGCTGGGGCTTTCCAGACACCGCGCTCGCGGTCCACCATCGCATAGATGCCCGCAATTGCACTGCTCGGCGGTAGGGTGACGCGTTGCGCGCGTAGCGCCGTGATCACCTGGCTGTAGAGTGCGGTGTTATCGGTTGCGGAGAGGGTAGTGCTCTCACCGTCCTCGCCGCTTATCGTGACATTGACGGTGCCCTCATCGTACTGGTACGTGAGCGAGGTCGCGAGGTATGGCATGTAGGCCGCGCCGTACTTCAGGAAGTTGGTGCCGATGCCGTTGCGGAACGCCTCGACATCACCGTTTTTCACATCGAAAACAGCGAAGCGGTCGCCGAGTTTGTTGCACTGCGCGAGCGCTGCCTGGTACACGCTGAAGTAGTCGGCATCAGCAAGGTTGACCGCATCCGGCAGCACGATGATCGTCGGCTCATCTTCCTTTTCGAGTTCGCCCAGGCCATACGTGAAGTCGTCAGCACTCACGCTGCCGCTGTAGTCGCCGATGGAGACGATGTAGCAGGGGCCACCACCATTCTTAAAGTACAGGCTGAGGCTGTAATACATCAAGAACTCAGCAGCCGATGCCTGGCGCTCCAAACTAGCGATGGACGTGAGACCAGTTTCGGAGTCACGATCAACCGTGACGTTGAAGGTGCTGGTTTGCGCAGTGCCGAATATCTCCTCGTATTCCAGCAAAGTGCTGATGCGAGCCGTTTGCCGCCCTGCACTCGTATACCCGAGAAATGCAGGGATGGCGGTCGAAACTTCCGCTACCGACGGGGGTAGTTTGGAAATCTCCTCTACGTATACGCCAGGGGTTTTGTAAGTTGCCATGAATCGTTTCCTCGTTAGGCTGGTGTGGGTGTTGCGAGATACCGAATGACGCGGTACAGGGCCGTACCATTCGGAGTCGATTGCGCGGGTGTTGGCAGCGGCTCGATGACCGGTTCGCCATCATGTAGGAGCTTGAACGACGTGTAACCCCCTTCTTTGAGTGCAATCGCCGTTTTCGATGTGAAGCGATATTGCGTCAGGTCAGGGAAGTCCGCCGTCAGGGTTTGTGCGAGTTCATCGTTCGAAGTACTTGCCGTAAACTCTATCTCTCCTTCGATGGTGAATGCCGCACCTTGTACCGACGAGAGCACAATGTATAGCCACTTAACCTGCTTGGCTACGAAGGGCAGGGTGTAAAGCGTGTTCTGCGCCCGCTTGTGTTGCACCACGATCCGAGCGAATGCATCTGGTGGCGTCACATCATCGACGTTGGCACGCTTCAGTTCGGTGACGGAATTCCTGCCAGCGTTTGTAAAAGTTGATTTTGGTGGAATCCCCGACATATCTGTAAAGGATAGGAAGGCCTGATTTTGCAGCAGCAAATCGAAGGACAGGCTCACGGGAATTTCCATCGAGATGAAGGGCTTGCCCGAGTTGTCGACCCGCACGAGAATTTGTGCGCCGTCTGGCAGGGGCTTCAGCAAGCATCGTTGATTTCTCAGCCAGGCGGACGTCATCGCCGTTGGCCTCACCACGAAATCGGTCGCACGTCCATCGGCGTAGTACGTGTGCGTTAAGCGTAAGCTGAATAGCTGCTTGTACTTCACGATGTGCTCGCCTCGATATCCATCTCCTCGAGGGATGGGCCAGTCGATGGCATTTCGTCGCGGAAGACGATCATCTTTACCCGATACATCACCGATGGTTGGTAGGCGATGCGCAACGTGCCCCACACATCGCTCTGCTCACCGAGGGGCATGGTTATCAACTCGATGATCAGCTTTTCGATGCGTGCAGGAAGGTCAGGATGTGTTTGATGGTCGATGAGGCGGTTGGCCTGAAAATATTTAATAACACCCGAAAGCGAATTCAGGCTGTCCTCGTATTGCTTGTAACGTGCGATAATAAGCAGGGAAAGGTTGAGTCGGAGGTCTGGGTTGGTGCGTTGGCGGCTACCGTCGCGGTTGACGCGCACGTAGGGGTCGGCGGCCCGGAGCACCGTGTCTTCTTCGATGTTGATGAGCATCATCGTTACCGCGCCCAACTTAAACGTCAGGGGTTCAGTGGTTTGTCCATCCAAAAACACGACCGGATCTTCAGCGTTATCGCCAAGGTTATTCTGCGATCGCAGGTAGGTGTTTAGTTGTTTCTTCAAGAAAACCAGGGTATCACCAAGCATGAGCACCTGCCCAGCTTGCCGATCCATTGCGGCTGTCACTCATCGGTGCGCACCCCCAATAAATTTTTCGGTACGACGCGCACCGAACGTTGAGGCTTAGTATGTACGCCTTTGCGATTTCGCGCAAGCTCACTGAGCGTTATTTTATTGAGGTACCATTGCCTCATGAAACAGTATTGTTATATAGATTGTGGAGTAACTATTGTACTGCGTAAATTAATCGAACCCGAGACATACGTCTACCGTTTATTCTCGATCATGGATAGATGTAAATCGACATGCTCGATCATTGCTTCTGGGCAAGATAATAGCGACCCTGCACCAATGTCGACACCGCGGCCTCCGTCTGCTTAATTCGACAAGTATCAAGTATACCGATCACGGAGGCCGCGATATACCAGCGGGACTACAGAAGCCGGGGTAATCCCCGGCTCGAGCAGGATGCCCTACGCGAAAAATTTGTACAGCAGTTCGCCCGCTTTTTCCGAGATGTCGTCTGGAACTCGCTCGTCTGTGAACAGGTCGGTGAGTGTGGGGAAGAGGGTGCGCACCTGCTGTTGCGTGATTGTTGGCGGCAGGTCGAGATCGTAGCGCACAAAGTTGATGCGCTTTTCCTCAGTTGCGAATTTGTTCTTATAGGCCACGAGTCCCGGTTGGTCCAGGTCGCTGAGGCCGAAATCGAGCACATGGTAGCCTTTTTCGACACCGTACTTGATGCCACTCCAGATGAGCGCATCGGTGGGGCGGTGGTTCTGGAAATCGGAATTGGAGGCGCTGAACTTGTAAGTCAGCGTGTCCTTCCACTCCAGGTAAACATTCCCAGCGACGACCTCACCATCCACCGTGGCGAGCAGCACCGCGCCGTGCCCAGGTTCGACGAGTTCGTACCAGATGTTCTTGAACAGGTCGTAGGGTTGCGCTAGGAGGCGGTACTTCCCTTTACGAATACCCATGTGCAACTCGAAGAATTGGCGCATACCGCTCTCATCGGTTGCGGTGTGGATCTCGACACCACTTTTTTCCGATTTGCGAATCGCGCGCCGGGCTGAGCCACTCAACGACATCCAGATGTCGTCGATGTCGCGTTGGAGGTCCATGCCGTGCCACGCAGCCTGCTTGGCGACCTCACCGATGCCGTCTTCGGCAGGGATGCGATTGTGCAATGAACGCACCAGAATATCGGCGTTGTGGCTTTGAAGTTTTTCCAGCAGGGCGTGCCAGGTCGCCATATCCTCGACAAGTGGGTCCGTGGCATCGGAAAATGGGAAGCAAATCACCCGCTTGCCCCGCAAATCCTCGATGACGCAAAACGGCACCCCGGCAACCACCTGCCCGTTGTCGTCCAAAACGAGGTAAGCCTGTGCCTCCCAGCCATAAGTCTTCATTACGGCACGTATCCAGGCGGGGGAATGGAAGACATCGCTCCGATGGCGTTGAATAAGGTCGTGCCAGCGTTCGTCTTCTATCGGGTTGACAGTGATAATCGTCATTACTCGTCCTGTTATTTGGGTTTATGGGCGACGAATCCAATCGCGCCAGACCACTTCATATACTCTTGTTTGATCTTCTGCTCGATGTCTTCGTCGTTTGTGTTCTGGCGGCGCAGGTATTCGCGCAGGCCAAGCGAGCGTAGCGCGAGGATCGATTGGCCGCTCCAACGCATGGTTTTGCTGATGACCCACGGCAGTATGGGCACCTGCGCAGGTAGCCAGAATTCCGCCAGGGCTTCGGTGAAGTTCCAGGTGGCCCATACATCTTCAACAAAGAACCCGGCGCGCGTCATCACTTCTTGCACGCCCAGGTGCGTCATGTGGAAGTACGAGTTCGCATGGAAAGACTCCAGGAACGCAGTCGTGCCGAGGAAAGTGCCACCCGGCTCCAATACACGATACACCTCTTCGGCGGCGCGGAAGGGGTGATACAAGTGCTCGAACACGGCTACGCTTACCACTAGCCCGAAGGCATCCGATGGGAACGGCAAAACGTGGCCGTCCGCGTGTAACGACACATCACGTCCCGAGATGTCGATGCCTGTCCACGAGTAACCGAGCGACTCCAAGAAGTAATGTGCACTGGCATTCCCGCTGCCGAATTCCAGCACAGGTTGTCCGTCATAGGCACTCTGTGGCACCCGGCCAATTAAATCCTGGCCCCAGCGCTTAGGTAGCAGACTTGTATCACCATTTTGAGAAGGTTGAGGCTTGGTCATGATTTTGCATCATCTCAAATTATTTTACGATCGAAAATTTTACAGGGACCTGCTTGTGGTCGATGGGTGTCATAAGGAATCCACGGACTGTGCCGTCGGCGATGAGTATCCGCAGAACCCCACTGTAAACAGCTTTGTATAGGCTGCGTTTACGGGCTGCATCCAACAAGATGACGCCCACGACGGCCAATAACCACAGCCCGAATGGCCAAACATTACCATATATGACGGTAGCCGCAAGTAAAAGAATTCCCAAAATTAGGCCGATCAACGGTGGAATCCCGAATCCACGTTCGCGCACGTATCGCCAAAAGACATCGTGGCCCATCAGTAAGCGCAGATTTTGCCCGGCCCCAACATACAACCGACGCCGTGCCCGCGCGATGATCGTGCCGATTTTCTCCTCAGGGTCGGAATAGTGGAAGACCATCGGGCGGTTCGTTTGCACGATGCGATAGCCCTTGTGGCGAATCCGCACACACAGTTCCGGCTCTTCGTCGGATATCACATACGGAATAAAGCCGCCGGTCTCTTCCAGTACCGATCGCCGATACATCGCCGCGCCGCCGTTGTGTTTACGGTCGCGTGTAGCGTCGGAGGCATCAGCAGCGACGTCTGCGGGGATGACACCCGTCTTCGTGTTTTTCGGTTCGTCGATTCGCACGCCAGAAATGCTTGCGATAGACGGATCGGCCTCGATGATGTCGAGCGCGGGTTCCAACCAGCCTGGGATGAGTTCCATGTCGCCGTCGAGAAACAAAACGTACTTGCCGCTCGTCTGCATACGACCGACGTGTCGCCCCCCCGATGCCGAGAGGCGTTGGTTCGCGTCCAACGAAATAACCTTAATTGGGTAAGTCGCTGCAATCTTCACTGTATCGTCGGATGAAGCCGAGTCGACGACAACCACTTCGGCCTCGATGTCTTGCGTCACATCGAGTGCCGACTCCACGATACGCGCGATGTTCCACCCCAGATTGCGCGTGATAATCACAATAGAAAGCAGCATAGCTTGGCGCTCCTAGCTGGCCGATACAGCCGGTGAAATCGGCTCGCCGCTTGCAAGAACTTTGATCTCGGCAATACTCACCGTCTTCAGTGCGATGGATGTGCCAAAGTACACCACCGGCGCGACCGTAAGCGCGACCAGAATCCACGGTAACCCGACGACGCGCGTGAGGACATACACACTCACGCCCATTACCACTGTGGCGAGGCCAACGCGCCCAAGGTACTCGAACGGCAACGGGAGTTGCAGTTGTCGGTGGCACGCCAACGAGTGGATAATGAATGTGCTTACACCCGCACTTGTGAAGGCAATCGCCGCGCCGATTGGACCATACATCGGCACAAGGATGATATTCAGGGTGACACTCACCAGGGCGGCGATTCCCTGCGTCCACGCGAAGAAACGCTGTCGCCCTGTCGCTTGTAGCAAGGGTCCATTAGCGTAACCAACGATCATGAACAGGAATATCGCCATGATCTGAATAACCGGGCGCGACCCGGTGAATTCCTGGCCGTAAATCATTTCGATGAGGTCGCCGCCGACAAGAATCGTGCCGAGGCCAAGCGGGAAGCCTATCACCGCGAGGTAGCGAAACGAAATGCTGTAAAAGTGTTGCAGAGCCTCCAGCGACTTATCTTGCAAGCGAGACAGATTCGGTAGCAAGGCCGGGGCCAAAGCGTTCGGAATGTACAACAACATCGCGATAATCGTGTTGGCGGCACCGTAAAGGCCCACTACATTGCTTTCGAATGTCGACGACATGATGATGACGCCGGTTTTGTTCTGGAATGCCTGGATGACCAGAAACGCACTAAACGGCCAGCTATTCATCAATAGCCGCGATGCAAGGCGCACATCGATTCTGGCATCGAGCTTCACGAAGAACCGCAATGTAAGCACAAGCATCGCGATGAAGCGCATACCATGTGCGAACACTGTCACCCACACGATCTGCAACAGCGTCCAACCCTGGCTGATGCCGTAGATCGAGATGGTGATATTGAGGATGGTCATCAGTATTTGGGTACCAGCTTCGAATTCCAGGCGTTCTTTCGTGCGGAAGAGGCCGATAAACAACTCCCCGAACGCGTCGGTACCGAACACGATGATGTACAACCAGACGACGAGACGTGTCTCCTGCGAGTAGTCGCTTATTGTCATTACGAGGTAATTCACGAGGACGAACGGCACAAGCAACAGCACCCGCATGAACAGCATGTTCACAAGGTACTCGCTGGCTTTATCAGGTTCGCGTGAGATGTCGCGCATATACAAAATGCTGAGGCCCGGCCCCATCACCAACACCGATAGGGTGTTGAGTGCCGTCGCGGTCGCAATTTCACCGATACCGTCCGCCCCAACATGTCGGGCGAGAAGGCCTACATAAATCACATTTGCGAACTGCATCGCAATCTGCGTTATCAGCATGATGGACGTATTGCGCGCAATGCGGTACTTCTTCAGCATACTAAGCAAGAGGTTTATCCTTTAGTCGATCACGTGCTGATATGCGTCCAGCATAAGCTCCGCATTGCGTGTCCACGAAAGATTCTCTCGATCGATTGGCTCTCCGTTCGCGCCCAGTTGTGCCCGTAGCGCTTCATC
>CAYSVE010000043.1:0-4432 GCA_964434365.1 uncultured Anaerolineaceae bacterium
GTCATGTTGCCGCCGCCGATGTCCTCGACGAGCGTTTGCACCACCCAATTCACCGACATGAAAAACGGCGGATACCCCACGATGCGCCCGTCGGCCTCGGGGACGCCGCGCCACATGGCCGCGTGCAGGTACCAGTTCGGCTCATCGGGGTGAGAGACGTAAGGCAGGCTGTAGTCGTAGATGAGCAGGCGGAACCCGGCAGCAACGAGCGTCAGCGCGAGCAGCGCCCACCAGAACCAGCGTTGTTTAACGTGAGTCACACGATTATCCAGGGCCTGTTTCAAGTAAGGAATACCACCACGAGGATGATCAACAGAATGAGCAGCGCAAGCCACACCAGCCCGAAGCGAATATCGCTACGATTCCGCTCACGCGTGAGTTCTTCTTCGGCGAAGAACTGCACATGGCCGCATGTGAGGCAACGGCGCGCCTTGAGCGCCTCCGGCGCGTGGCCGAACGACAGCCGTCGAAAACCGGGCCGATAGTACAGGGAGCGTGAAGAATGGACAAGTCCCCAGTCGAAGAAGCTCTGGCCGCAGATGGGGCAGGGGTGTTCCTTTGGGCTGACTTCGTACATGGGGCCGATGTGCCTCTCTCGCTGCGCAAAGCGGTATCATAGCGCGTTTTTTTAGAGGCGCGCAGGCCGAAATTTGGGCCGATCGCCAAGCATGTGGTTGACACGCGGACCGGTTTCTAATAGCATTAGGTCAAGTATATGCTGTTAGTTGAAGCGAATGACATTCGATGAAGACAGGGTCCGAGCCGGGGGCGATATTGAGCGCTGACGAGCGCCGCAAACAAACCCGCGACCAAATTCGTAGCGATATACTCACGATCGCCCGCGAAATGATGCAAGCAGATGGGGTGGCCGCCCTCAGCCTCAACGGCATTGCGCGCCGTTTGGGGATGAAGCCACCATCGCTCTACACCTATTTCGATAGTAAACACGCGATCTACGATGCGCTGTTTCGGATCGGTTTCGAGGCGTTTGCTGCGCACATGCGCGATGCATTCGACCAGCAGATGGCACAGACGGGCGTTGAGGGGGGGCTGGAACCCTTTCTGCGAACTATGCTGCTCGCCTACATGAACTTCGCAATAAACAACGCAGACCTGTTCCAGCTAATGTTCCAGCGCCCCATACCGGGCTTCGTACCCACAGACGAGAGCCTGAAGGTGAGTTTCGGTGCGTTGCACGAAGGCCAGGAACAAATGCGATACATCCTTGAGCACAACAACATCAATACGGAGATGACCATCGAACAGACGCGAGACTTAATCATCTCGTTGATTCATGGTCTGACAGAACTGCACCTCGCAAACGACCCGGATAAACCCATTGGCGAGGGGCGATTCAGTAGCTTAATCGACCATGCTGTGGCGATTCTGGTGAAGGCGTGGTCAGCAGACTAATCTATGACTGAGGAGTGAGATCAATGGTTGCAGCATCTATCCCAAATCCGTCGCACGCGAATATCGAGACCGGTGTTACCCAGGCCGAGGGTATCGCCCCCGTAACCATACTTGAGGCATCGCAAATAGCGACCGTCGAGGTCAACCGCGTCCTCGACCTTCTGGCGCAGTTGGACGGAGATGACTGGAAACAGCCCACCGACTGCACCGAGTGGAATATCCAGGACATAGCCGCGCACCTGGCCGGCGCATGCGCTGGCTGGGCCACCTGGAAGGATTTTCGTCGTCAGGCGGTGTTCAATCCGCACATCTTTAAGACGAGTGTGGCCGTGGATGGCATCAACAAGCGTCAACTTGAGGATCGTGCGGGCCAAACGCCACAACAGCTCGTCGATGAGCTGCGCGAGATGGGGCCAAAAGCCGTGCAGATACGCAAGAACCTGCCGGGTGTTCTGCGTGCTATCCGTATGCCCGCCCAGCCAATGCCGGGCTGGATGAGCGTGGGTTACCTCATTGATGTGATCTATCCGCGAGACCAGTGGATGCACCGCATGGACATTTGCCGTGCGACGGGTAAGTCGCTACTGACAACGCCCGTGCACGACGGTCGCCTGATGGACCTTGTGATGCGGGACATCGCAGAGAAGCTCGACGGCTCGATTCCGGTGATTGTGACGATCACCGGAGCGCTCGACGCCAGCTATCGCTTTGGCAGCGCAGAGCCAGCCGCCGAACTCGAAATCGAGTATACGACAATGAATCGCCGTGCTTCGGGCCGCATCGCCGTGGATGCGACTTTGGCGGCTGCGCATACTCAGGGTGATGAGGCGCTTGCACGTCGATTCCTGGAGAACTGCGAAATTCTCTACTAATGTGAGTGGGGGCCGGGGATACAAGCCCTGGCCAAATCCACTACCAGCCGATCGGCTCGCCGTCGCGGAAGAGGCCGCCGCGCGGGCCGTCGTCGGGCAGCAGGCACGCCCACACGATGCTCTTCGCGCCCTCAGCCACCGGACGCGCGCCCATCGCCTCCATGCCGGGGGCGGTCGCGGTGAGGCCCGGCCCCGCCGCATTGACCATAATCGGCGTGTCCGCGAGTTCGGCAGCTAGCTTGACCGTCAGCGCGTGGAGGGCCGCTTTCGAGATGCCGTAGGTCGCGGCGGCGCCACCGTTGCTCGTTAGGCCGAAGTACGGGTCGGCGTGCGTGCCGCCCCCACTGCCGACATTCACTAGGCGCGGATGCTCACTTTTACGCAACAGTGGAATAAACGCCTGCGCCATCCGCCACGTACCGAAGAGGTTTGTCTCCAAGATGGCGTGGGCCTTTTTGAGGTCTGCGGTGGATGCCATTTCGCCCCAGTCCGCGAAGGCTGCGGCGTTATTCACGAGAATGTCGATGTGACCAAATTCCGATTCTATCTCGGTAGCCAGGGCTTTTACGCTGTCGGTGTCGGCGACATCGACGACTTTCGGGACCACCCTCAGCCCATCGGATGTGAGCTTGTCGGCGGCTTCGGTCGCTTTTTCCTGGCTGCGCGCCGTCAGGATAACCTGCATGTCCGGTTGCTCGGCGAGTTGCCGCACGACTTCGAAGCCGATGCCGCGATTTGCGCCCGTCACAAGTGCGATTGTCATGGTTGTTCTCTCCTATTGGGGGGTGCTAGTATGCCTCAAGCATACTGCACAGGGAGCGCTTGGCGTTAACCATTTCTCAGGCTGGAATGACCAATTTCCGAGATCATTGCTGGGTACCCCGCCACGCCGACGGACTCGTGCCCGTGTGCCGCCGAAACATCCGCCCGAAGTGGGTCGGTTCATCATAGCCCAGGCAGTCGGCGATTTCGCTGATTGGCATATCGGAGTAGCGCAGCAGTTTTTTCGCTTCTAGCACGACGCGCTCGGTGATGAGGGTCAGCGGCGTCTTTTGCGTCGTCGTGCGGATGACCTGCCCGAGGTAATCGGGTGTGACGCCGAGCAGGTCGGCATAATCGGCGACTTTTTTGCGTACGACGAAGTGCTGGTTCACGAACTGCTGAAAGCGGAATGTGAGCGCGACCTGCGGTGAAAGGTGCTGTTGCTGCGCCTGATGCGCATCGTACAGGCGCTTGCAGTCGAACAGTAACGCGAGCAGATAGGCCTGCAACATCGGGGCGCGGTAGGGGTGTTCACTGAGGAAAAGTTGTAGCAGCCGCCCGAAGTGGTCGTGGAGGGTGGTGTGGTCGGCAGTGGTGACTTGCAAGCTGTTGATTTCCGTCAGGCGGAAAAACGGAAACGCATCGATGACCGGGCGGGGGTAATGCGCCAGGAAGGCATCGGTGAAGTACAGGATGTAGCCACGCAGGGCCTCACCGCGCGTCCAGGCGAGAACATGCTCCGGCGACGCGAAAAACAGATGATCGCTGAGTTCGCTTGCGCGCTCGGCGTTCACATCGAGACTGGCATCGCGCGCGTTTTCGAACAGGACAATCTGATAGAAGTTGAAGCGATACGGCGGCATCGCCTGGCGGGTGGTAGGGTAGGTATCCTCGATACTGAAGATGTGGAAGTCGGGGAGGTCGGTGCGCCCGTGATAGCCAGTGGCCTCGTGGCTGGCGTTGATGTCGTCGAATACCGGGATCGTCATCTAGGCTTTTTGCGCAGGGAAGACGTCTTTCACGGCGAGTTTGAAACCCGGCAAAATGTCCTCGGCGCTGATGCTATCTTTGACCGTCAGCGTGGTCGGTGCGTCCCCTGCCCGGTGCACATCAACTTCGTGCGTCTCAGGGTTGACCACCCACACAACCACGCTCGCAGCGAGGTAGCTGCTGACTTTTCGCAGCAGGGCGTTGATTTCTGCACCGTTGTTGGGGTCAGAAATGACTTCGACAGCAAGGTTGGGCGGGTTGGGGTTATAGCCGATGGCGTCGAGTTGCGGCTGACGCTCGTACGAGATGTAGCCCACATCTGGGATGTAGCGCTGCCCGCTGACCCTGTAGCCGCCGTCGGCACCGGTAACGTGGCCGATGTCATTCTTGTTCAA
>CAYSVE010000043.1:4532-16440 GCA_964434365.1 uncultured Anaerolineaceae bacterium
GAGCATCGCGATCTTCGATGCATATGGATTCGATGTCACTTCAACAATCTCCCCTGCGATGAACTCGAACGATTTATCGGCGTTTTCGGGTTGGGCGATAAACGCCTCGAACGCATCGAGTGTCACACGTGCTTTGATATGGGGTTCCATCTATCGGGACCTCGCTGTTTTTCGTTGACACCAGTATAACAACAGTTGAGAGCTTGCTAATGGAATTTGCAACCACGCCCCCCGCGCGCTAACCTCACATCAACGATCGACACCACGAGTACCCTATGCCCCAACAACCGCTGATTATCGGACGCGCCGCCTTTTTGGTACCGCCCCGTATCGACCAGCCGGAAATCATGGACCTCGGCGAGGGCACCCTGGCGGATGTTCGGCAAACGCTGGATGACCTGTGGCGCATCAACCGATTGTTAGGGGCAGCTTTCGCACTAAATCGTGAGATTCGGCCCCGAATTGCGGGCGTCGAGGGGCAGGTGGTTGTGCTCGATCTCGGTGCAGGTGGGGCACACTACGCCGCCTCGCTCGATAAATGGGCGGCACGCAACGGCTACGACGTACAGGTCATCGCGCTGGATTTTGCCAAACGCACGCTCGACATTGCGCAGGACAACATCACCGAACACGTGACGCTGCTACAAGCCGATGTCACCGAGTTTCCACTGCCGCCCAACAGCGTCGACTACGTGATCTCCTCGTTTTTTCTGCACCACTTTGCACCCGGCGTTCTCATCGATGTGTTAGGGAAGTCCTACGCGGCGGCGCGGCACGGCGTCATCATGGCCGATTTGATGCGCGGCTGGCTACCGTACCTCGCATTCAAGCTCATCTCACCGATTGTCGCGCGCAATCACCTTACGCGCACCGACGGGCCGATTTCCGTGCGGCGGAGCTATCGCCCACATGAGTTCGAGCAGATGGCCGAGGCTGCGGGGCTGTCCAATGTACGGGTGAGCGTACAATTCCCCTGGCGAATGCTGCTAGTGGCCGACAAATGACGTACGATGTCGCGGTTATCGGCGGTGGGCTGGCCGGACCCACCGCAGCGATTACGCTGGCACGGCAGGGTGCGCGCGTCGCGTTGTACGAGGCAAAGACGTATCCACATCACAAGGTGTGCGGCGAATTTTTGTCACCGGAGTGCGCCGAGGTACTGGACGACCTCGGTGTGACGCCCACATTGCCGAAAAACCTGCCCACGATGACCTTCGCAACCCTTACCACCCCCTCGGGTGCGGTGTGGCAAAGCGATTTACCCGCACCTGCGCTGGGCCTCAGCCGTTACGCGCTGGATGCGGCACTCGCCGACCGGATGCGCGCCGTGGGCGTCGACCTGTTCGAGCGGGCCACCGTGACACGCATCGACGGCACGTTAGGCGGCGGCTTCCGCCTGCACGTTCGCGGTATGCCTGTGCAGTCCGCACAGGTCGTCATCGGCGCCTATGGCAAACGCGCCAACCTCGACCGCGCGCTGAGCCGTCCGTTTTTGCGCCGACGTCAGCCGTTTGTGGGCCTGAAGGCGCATTTCGATGGCCCACCCGTGCCGCGCCGCGTGGAACTCCACACCTTCGATGGGGGGTATTGCGGCCTCTCGGAGATAGAAGGTGGTAGAATCAATGCGTGTTTGCTAGTGCGGCAGGCGAAGCTGACCGGTTCCCCCGATGACTTCGCGGCGTGGATGGCCGCGCAGAACCCGGCGCTCGGCGCGTGGATGCGCAGCGCGGAGCGGTTGATGCCCTGGTTGAGCATCGCGCAGGTGCCATTTGTGCGCAAGCGGGTCGTCGAGAGCGATGTGTTGATGACCGGCGACGCCGCCGGACTCATCGCACCGTTGGCCGGTGATGGTATGGGCATGGCACTGCGCGGCGGTCAACTGGTTGCCGATTTTGTAAGCCACTACCTCGATGTGCAACCCGACCGCGTCGCCCTCGTAGAAGGGTATGCCGCTGCGTGGCGTCAACAGTTCGGCGGACGACTGCGGCTGGCGCGCCTGTTGCAAGCGTTGCTGCTGCGCCCATCACTAGTGGAGCCGGGCGTGCGGGTCGTGAACCGCCTGCCCGCGCTTGGTCAATATTTTGTCACCCATACTCGCGAAGGAAGCAACTTATGAGTACCCCCGCGATTCTGAGCCTGCACACCGGTCTACCGCAACATCGCATCGCGCAGGAAGACGTAACCGAAGAGTTTATTCGCATCAATGCGAAAGATGGCCGCCGTGCAAAAGCCATTCGCAAGATATTTGGCCTCGCAGGCGTGGGGTATCGCAACAGTGTACGAACCACGGCCTGGCACGACGACAACCACTCGACACAGCAGCGCAACGACATCTACATGGCGGAGGCGACCGCGCTCGGCGTGAAGATCGTCCGCGAGGGTGTGGAAAAAGCCGGTTTCAGCTTGCAGGATGTCGATGACCTGTTTGTGGTTTCGTGCACAGGTGTGAGCGTCCCCGGTCTCGATCTGCTCATCGCGGGGCAATTGGGGATGCGCCCCAACCTCCGCCGCACCTGCATCGTCGGCATGGGGTGCTACGGCGTTTTCCCGGCGATGTTGCGCGCTACCGAAGCCGCCACGCATGGACGACTGGCGGTGGTCTACTCGGTAGAGCTTTGCACCTTGCACATGCAGCACGACCTCACGACGGAAAATGTCGTTTCGACCGCACTCTTTAGCGACGGTGCGGGGATGTTGCTCGTCGGCGATGCCGGGCGCGCGACGCAACAGCTCTCGCCGCGTTACGTGGGGGGCGCAACCCAAAGCGACTACCAAACGTTGGAGCATATGTCGTTTCACTTGACCGACCACGGCTTCCGCATGTATTTGTCGAGCTATGTGCCAGACTTGCTCGCGGCGGAAATTACATCATTCGTGGATGGCATGCTGGGGCAGTGTGGACTTCGGCGCGACGACGTGCAGCATTGGGGCATCCACCCCGGCAGCACGAAAATTGTCGAGTATGTGCAGGAACAACTCGGCCTGCGCGACGATGTAGTCGACATAAGCCACGAGGTACTCCACGACCAGGGCAACATGTCCTCGGCGACGATTTTGTTCGTGTTGGACCGCATCCAACAATGTAAGGACCCACAGCCCGGCGATTATGGGGTGCTGTTGGCCTTCGGCCCTGGCCTCACGATGGAAGGTGCGATCCTTCAGTGGTAAGGCGCTGGCTGTGGGCGATACCGCCCGCGCTGCTGCTTTATCCTTTGCTAGAAACGCTCGTATGGTGGTGGCGATGGCGGAATCCGCCGCAGCCGCAACCCGCCCATTGGCGAACTGCCGTCGTCTTCATGACTGGCGTGAGCGAGTACGGCCTGCCCGGCCTTGAGCCGGAGCAATACGCGCTCCTCGACGCGCTCGATGCCGCCTACCACCCGGACCTGTGCGTGCGCGAACCGTTTCCATACCATCCGCGTGCGCTATTTTTGCGGCTCGGCACCCCGACCTTGCCCCACATCTCGCTGCGAAACTTGTGGCAGCACGTGCTCACGCGCGCGGCAAGCGAGCGCTACGGACGCGACATCGCCGCGTGCATCGTGTCGCGGGTGGGGGTACCCGCGCCGGGCGCTGACTTGCTGCTGATGGTCGGCAGTACGGGCGCAAGCATGGCGATGGCTGCCGCGCCACACCTCAAAAACGCGCTGCGATGCCGCCTGCGAATCGTGGCGGTGGGTGGGGTATTCGGCGCAACGCACAATCATGATGCGGTAGACCACATCATGCAATTTGTCGGCGATGCGGACATCTGGGTTAGGGCCGCTAATGCCACGCTGCGCGGCTTCTCGCCCGATGCCACGATTCGGACAGGACCGCATCGCCATTTCGGCGACGAAGGGTATTTCGGGTGGGCGCAGCAGGACACAATCCGTAATATAATTAATGCCGTAACAAACTTTCCCGAGGAATAGTACCATAATACTATTTGCGTGCTTTGCGTATTTTGCGTAAGTTACATAAAACAGGGTGATACATAACCACTAAATCCTGTGCAATTTCCACAAATCGAACGGACAAACCCCCGTGGCCGACAATTACATCCGGCAAGCACGGCAGCTACTCAAAACGAATATGGGGTCGGCACGCCATGCACAGGAGACTCAAACGGTCCTCGAGGGGTGGCGTGCGCCGATCCATGCACAGGTCGCAGCGTTGTTGCTGCCGCTCATTCGGCAGGGGCTTGGCACCGATGGGTTACTCGCAGAGCAGTTCGGGCCACAGCCCGAAACACTCGCGCGTAAGGTCTGTCGGCTGTTGTACGACCCGCCTCAGCTCGACCCCGCCCGCACGCTGCAACAGTTGTACACACATGCTTATACCGATCGCGATGTGGTGCTGCTTGGGGTTGCCGCGCATGTCGCGCGCGCATCACAACTCAACGACGATACCGAACTCGAACAACACGCCTGGGCAGAGCGAACCACGGCGATCTTTTTGCCGCTGCTGAACTTGCTCGGTATGGAGGCGTATCGCAATGCGCTGGCAAACCTCAGCCTGAGCCTGCAAGACATCGACAAATACGAGGCACTCGCCCGGCAATCCGATGCCTACTACCGTCGGAACGAGGGCCTTTACGATCGGCTGTGGAAAACGCTAGTCGAGGCGATGGGGTTTGGGCGGCAGCAGGTGATGATGCACGAGATCACCCCTGCCGACCTGCACGAAGACCCCCACACCGAGCGACCGCTGACGATCGACTTGTTGGTGAACGACCTCGCAGATTGCTACGCTGCGCTCGGTGATATTCATCGACGGTGGCGACCACGCACCGATAGTGCGGTTGTCGATAAAATTGCCGCCCCGCAGATTAACGGATACCGCACCCTACAAACCACGGTACTTTGTGAGCACGACGGCGGCATGCGCCCGGTGGAGTTCAACATCCGCACGTTCGACATCGAGCGCGTAAACGGCTACGGGGTGGTCGCGACGGGTGCGAAGGAAGTCGAGGCGGCGTGGTGGAACGACAAGCACTTGCTGAAGAAACTGTGCAGCAATACCGATCTGTGTGTATTTCTGCCGGATGGCTTCGTGTTGTCGTCGTTGCCTGCGGGCAGCACCGTGCTCGATGTCGCGTTCCGGGTCCACAGCGCAAAAGGGCCGTACGCACATCAGTTTTACCTCAACGGGCAAAGCGTGCCGCCGAACCAGCGCGTGCGTCATCGCGACCTGGTGACTATCCACTTCGACGAGCAGTATCCATCGCTACAACCACAGTGGGAAAGCATGGTGCAGACGAAAACCGCCCGTAAGAACATCAAGCGATTTCTCCGCAAGGATCAACGTGCGCCACAGAGAGGCCGCGAGCAGATCGAAAAAGTGCTGGAACGCGAAAGCCTGATCTACAACATGCGCCTGCCAAACGTCGACGCGGGGCTGGCCCAGCTCGCGAAACAGCACGGTTACCCAACGGTCGAGGCGTTGTACCTCGGGGTGGGCGACGGCAAAGTTGCGCCGGACGAACTTGTCGCTGAGATGATCGAGTGGGAGTTGCGCGAGCACATCGCCCTGGCGAGTGGCGAGCATTGGCCGCACAAGCGGGTGCGCATCGCCCGCACTTGGATGCAAGAACACGACAAGTTCAGCCGTAAGCATCGGGTGCTCCCCGGCGTGCCGATCGTGGGCCGTTATCGTAGTGAGGGCGGGCAGACGATCCTCGTCGTGCATCGGGCCGATAGCAAACACGCCCCGCCGAAAGACAATGCGGTGCCATTGCAGTGGCGCGCCGCAAAGGAAGAACGCGAGACCATCGAAATCCATGTGACGGCCTCGCAACGCAAAGCGGCGACGAGTATGGTAGTGCGGGCGCTGTACAGCACCGCACCCGAAGGCACCCGCACCGACCAGATGATCCATGAGTTAACGGTCGATACACGCGACGGCAACGTACGCCTGCACGCGCTCGTCGATGTGGGGTCGAAGGCGCAGCGTGACCAGCTTAAAAACGAGTTCGACCGCTGGCAGCGCGAGGGCTACATCTACGACTACAACCTGTGGCACCTGTTCCCCGGCCAGAAGATGCACCTCGCCGGGAAGGCCGACAAGCGCGGGCAAAATCCCTACTCGCTGAAACAAGTGCGCGACCAACGCATGTTCTTCGGGCGCGAGGCCGAGGTCAACAGCATCATCGAGCATGTGCAGGATCGCCAGCCGTGCATCGTATTGTACGGGCAAAAGCGAATCGGCAAAACGTCGCTGCTTTACCAACTATCGAACAACATACTGCCGCAACAAACCGAGGAAGTCGTGCCGGTGATGTTCGATGCCCTAAGCCTGGACCCCTTCACGCCGGAGGCGTTTTTGCTCACCCTCGCCAACAAGGCCGAGGCCGAACTGCACCGTCTCATCACCCGGCCAGAGCACCGGCGCGGGTTACGCTTGCGCGAGCGCGATTTGCTCGCAGATGCCTCGCCGTATGTGGCCTTCGCCAAGTGGACGAAACGGGTTCAGAAGCAATTGCAGGGACGGCGGTTGCTGTTCGTCATCGATGAGTTTACGAAAGCCGAAGAGGAATGCGACGCCGGGCGGCTCGACCGAGCATTTTTCCAGGGGTTGCATCACCTCACGGGCACGGTTGGCGTTGGCTTTCTGTTCTGTGTTCACGATAATATCTATAGGCAAACGAGCCACTGCTGGGAGCTGCTCCAACGCGGCCAACCAATACGCCTGGGGTCGTTGGAGAAATCGGCGGCGGCGCAGCTTGTGCGCAGGCCGCTCGATAACCTGTACGAATTCGAAGACGACGTGGTCGAGCGCATTTTGGACCTGACGAACTGCCACCCATATTTTATGCAGGCCATCTGTGCCGAAGTCACCAAACGGATGTCTCAGCAGCCCTACTCGCGCGTCACGCTCGATGACCTGTACAGCGCGATGGCCTTCGTGTTGCGCACCGGCGACCATTACTTCAATCACTATCGGGGTCATACCGACCACCTGAACTGGGAAACGCTCAAGACCATTGCCTACCTTGCCGGTGACGACAACGGCTGGGTGGAAGGCAACGCCATTCGCGAGGCGCTGGCACACATCGAACAGAGCAGCCACCTTATTTCCAACGCTCTGGGCGATTTGTACCGCGCCGGGATCATCGAATCTCGCAACGAGCCGCAGCGTACGCTGTACCGCATTCCGGTGGGGTTATTCCAATTGTGGCTGAAGCAGGGCACACACCCGCTCGTAAACCGCGACCCCATCCTACTGAAAGGGACAACCCCATGACGACGAATCCATACACCGGTATGCTGCTGCGCTTCAACGAGAACCGGGTGTACGGCTGGGCGAACGAAATTATCGCGATTTTGCAAGTCATTACCGACCTATACCCGCGCAGCCACGCCATTTATGGCAGCCGAACCATCGGCAAAAGCACCCTGCTGCGGTACATCATGGCGGGCGCGCAACGCGACTACGAGGCGTTTTTGTCTGTTGCATATAGGCCCGGCGGCGGAGCGCGTTTGCTGTTCGTGTATTTCACATCGCACCACTACAAGCAGGAAGAAAACCTGTTTCTGCTGATGTACGTCGAACTGGGCGAAAAACTGCGCGACGAAGATTACGATACGCCCATGCCATATGTCGATGAACAAACCAGCAAACCCCATATCGTCGAGGCGCTTCAAGAGGTGTTCGACACATTAGACCAGCAGGGTGTGCGGGTCGTGTTTGTGCTGGACGATTTCGACACGCCGCTGGAGTACATCAAAACGGTGGATGACAATTTGCTACGCGTGCTCAGCGATGACGTGTCGATGATCCTGGCGACGGAAGACCCCATCTTCAAAACGCGGCCCGACATCGCCGAACACTCGCCGTTTCTGGGTATTCTGCGGCCCGAGGTCATCGGTCTCATCGACGAAGATGCGGCACGCCAACTCATCTGCGAACCGGCCAGGCTCGACGCGAGCACGGAACTGGAGGCGAACGAGGCGACTTTCCTCATCGACTTGGCGGGGTGTCGCCCGTTCCTGTTGATCTCGACGTGCGAGCATTATTTTGGCCTGCGGCAGCGGTTCCCCCAACTGCCCAAGACGATCAAAGACGCAGCCAGCCGCGACCGCCTCAAAAGACAGTTGATCGAGCAGTTGATCGCCCTCCCACACATGAACAACGTGCTGAGCAACATGTGGAACGAGTGCACCGAACTCGAACGTGAGGCATTGGTCGAGATGTCCGCTGGTGGCGGCACCAGTCGGCTAGATATTAGCGGCGGGGTGGGGCAAACCCTCAGCAACAAGGCGCTGGCCTACTTCGACGCGCTCACTGGCACGTATCGCGTATTTAGCCAGATGTTCGCGGCCTATGTACGCCAACAGGGCGAGCCACAAACGCGACGCGTCGGGGTGCAGCAACGCCCAAAGTCGAAGGAAACCGCCGTGCAAATGGAAGACCTCACACCGATAGATCGGTCGCTGTTCGAGTATTTTCTGCAACATATCAACGATACGCTGACCTTCGACCAATTGATGCAGGAAATTTGGGGTGATAACGATAATAAAAAACGTGCACTGGAAGCCGCTGTGCATCGACTCCGTAGTAAAATAGGAGAACACGAGGAAATACGAAATGTGCGCGGCGTGGGGTATCGATACACACAGCGCACCGTCCGCGACTTGGCGTAGGAGGCCGAATGCGTTACACGATTTTGCTGCTGAGCTTGTTGGTTGTGGTTGCCGGCGTACATGCCCAGGACAACCAGGTTATCATCACGGAGGCGCGCGTGAACGAGTTGTTCGGCGTGCATCGGACACCGGCCCTCAGCGCGAGCGTGCAAACCGTCGACTTCCGGCCTGGTGAGGTGGTGGTGCAGCTTTCGCTAGAAACGAGTGGTGCGCCGCGTGCCGTCACCGTGACGACGATGCCGATATTCGACGCCGATGGCCTGCTGTGGATCACACGCGAGGTGTCGCCGCAGGACGAAGCCGCCGACTTGATCGACGTGATGGTGACCCAATCGTTGTACGGCTATATGTCTGCCGCCGTCGATGGGCGGATGATTAGCGCGGTACAGGTCACCGACGACGAAATTTTCTACGATCTCGCGGGTGCGCCCGGCGAACCGACCTTCGACGCGGCGGCAGGCACACTCACATATTCCGCAGCGCAAGTGAGCGATGACTTCGTGGTGCGCAGTCTGGCCGGTGTCACCGTCGAAAGCGTGACCATCGGTGGCGGTGGGGTCGTCGTGAGTACATCCGCAGGTTTTGTGTCGATGGTACCCGGCGTCGTCGATGACGCATTTGTGTGGACCACCGGGAATTCTCCGCTGGAGTTGCTGGTTGCGCAGGCATGGACCGGCTATCAACTCGGCACACTCCAAAGTGACCACATCGCAGGCGTCGACATCAGCACCGACGCGATAACTTACAACCTCAATGCGGCAGGTGTCGCCCTGCTGGAAACCGCATCCTAGCACACCACAAAATCGACAACAGACTTCCCAGGGGGAACTGTGTTCAAGAGCCGTATGCACCTCATTTGGGCCGGGAGCATCGCCGGGCTACTGCTCCTCGCGTTGATACTGAGTAGTGCCAACATCGACCGCCGCACGGCGACCGTTCAACCGCAGAGCGCGGGGGCCTCCGTCACACCCAATGCCGAACTTTTGCACCATCGTGGCCTCATGTGGGCCGTCACTCCGCATCATGGTAATGCGCTTGCCGACCTTGAGCGTGCCGTCGAACTAGAACCGGAGAATGCGCGCTACTGGTACTCGCTGGGGATGATCTACGCGGAGGCGCGGCAGACCGAAAACGCGGTTGCGGCGTTATCGCAGGCCCTGGAAATCGATCCAGAGGCCGACACTGTATACATCAACCGAGGCCTCTTGTACAACGTGCTGGGTGATATGGATGCTGCGCTGGCCGACTTCGAAGAAGCCGACGCGCGCGGTCTGGTCGATTTTCGGATCAATGTCATCCGTGGCGAGTATTACACCCGCATTGGCGACTTCGACGCGGCCCTCGAACAGTACGCAATCGCCTACAACCCAGACCCGACGAATAACCCGATCACCGCGCGGATACTTCGGCGTGCGGCGAGCCTGTACCTGCTTAACGGCCAGCCCGCCGAGGCCGAGCAATACATCGCTGCGGTGATGAACGACGCATATCTCAGCCGCTACTATCCACGTCAGGCCGACAATCTGGTGCTGGCCGCCGCGACCCTTATGCAAGGCGACCTGGGCGGAACCTGGGACGCGTTGACGTCGTTGTATACACAGTAGGTGAGGCGAACGGGAGAAGCTTATGTTCAAGAGCCGTTTTCACGTCATCGGGGCGGTGGGTCTCGCCTCGCTTATCGTTGCTGTGCTGCTACTAACCTTTGCCAGTTCCCAGCCAAGGGTGATTGCGGTGACGGAGGAGCTACCACCCACCGCTACGCCGCACCCCACAATGTTGCCCACCATCACACCCACATACGATGCAGCCTATCATCGCCAACTCGGTGGGGCGCTCTCCGTCACGCCGGATTACCCGCGTTCGCTCGAACATCTACGCCGCGCGGTAGAACTCGAACCCGATAACGCCGAATACTGGCACATGCTCGGCACCATTCAGCGTGAGGCGGGCCAGCATGCGTTCGCCATCGAGTCCTTTACCAAGTCCATCGAACTCGGCGGCGGCGGGCCGTACACCTGGCTGTATCGTGGCATTCTCTACTACAATGCCGACGACATCGACGCGGCCTTCGCCGACTTCGCCACCGTCGAGGAACTCGGCGCGCCGAACTACACGATCTACTGGCTGCGTGGCCAATACTACGAATCTGCCGGAGACATCGATGCCGCAATCGCCCAGTACAGTGCTGCCTACGACACAGCGTTGCCCACCCGCGTGGGCGAAGGGCGGCTGCTTCGACGGGGGGCGATGCTATCGATGCTGAACGGCCAACCCGAACAGGCGGAACGCTATCTGCTTCGTCTGCACGAGGATGACGTCTTGCAGCGCTATCACGTTCTCCAATCCGATTGGGCGCGGCTGGGCCTATCGCACCTCTTACAGGGGGAAGTCGCGAGCGCGTTCGAGGCCTTCGAAGCGTACTTCACCCCACCCACCGACGAGTAAGCGCATGGCGGGGCGGTCGGCTGCCCATCGAAAGCGGGCCGCCCTTTGTAACCATAGTGCAAGATGAAGGTAAACTTTCGATGTAAACGCCCGCAGAATGCACGTATTTTCTCCACATGCTTATAAAAGCCGTAATATTACTGTGGAGATTTGTCCGCACGCGCTAAACCTGGTGTATCGTTTGCCATGTGACGACCAAACACGAGGAAACGGACATGATTGCAACCCAACAGACATGGCGTATCCGGCACATCGAAGCGTGGGAAGCGCCCGACCTGCACCACTACCTGGTGACGATTAGTAACGACACCAACAACAACACCCGCTGGCGCATCAACACCGTGTTGACGCGCGTCACCGATGTCGAAGAGATGATCGCTCACCACGAGGAAATGCCGAACTGGAACATCTTCGTCGCTGCCGACGAGGACGACCACATTATCGGCGTGATCTTCTGCAAAGGTGGCACCGAAGCCATCAACAATCACGAAGTTGAAATCAGCCTCAGCGTCGACCGCCGCTGGCGGGGGCATGGCATCGGCAGCGCGATGATTAGCCAGGCCATCGACTGGGCCGATAGCATCGGCAACGTTCGCCGCATCACGCTGGAATGCCTCGCCCGCAACGAAGCCGCCCAGCGCCTTTACGAGCGGCTCGGCTTCAGTGTCGAGGGTGTGAAGTACGGCGCATACTGCCTTTGGGACGAAGGCGAACTGTACATCGACGCCGTGCAGATGGCCTACTACCTCGACTAACGTCCACTTCCTGGCCCGTCGCGTGTGAAGGGGAGAGCACCCGCGACCGGCCAATCCCCTCGCTAAACCGGTGTAACAATGCCT